>JALOPB010000122.1 GCA_025454115.1 Desulfobacterales bacterium
CGCCTGCGAAAAGCTTTCCTGCAGGGATGCCTCAGCCTGCTTGCGTTGATTGATCGCATTCGAAATTTGTTTGAAGGTCCGAATGAAAGCCGCAATGACCTCTCCCAGTTCATCCCGGCGGGATTCGTGTGCCGTTTGAAATTCGGGCGCTTCGCGGTCATGCTGGACGGCGTCCCCGGCACTGATCAGATCCTTGCGCAGGCGCAGAATTGGTGCAATCACGATCGGGTATAACGCCAGCATCGCTCCTATCGTCACAAATACCGAGATAATCAGGACCAGTCCTGCTATTCGCAGGGCAAACGCCACCAGTTCTTTATTTACCGGCGACGCATCATGGCGCACAATCACTGTGTAACCCGGGTGCCAGCGTTTTGAGGTCCAGGCCACGTCGTAGTAGGCACCCCCATCGTCCAATCGTCCGGTAGGCCTGTCGGCGGGCAATTCAGCGAAAGTCAGCTCCGGTGGCTTACCGAAAACGCCAACCAAGCCGCCATCTGGCCGATAAAGAGCCCCACCGACGACGTGATTGTGTTGAGACAGCATGGTGAGGTGATCCAAGAGTGTTACGTTTTGGACTTGAGCGAGAAGTTCCCTTTGGCGGTTATGAAGGGAAGGAATCAAGATGATGGCTTCGATGACGAGCACGCTGACAAACACCCACCAGACCACCCTTCTTGATAGGCGAGCCATCGGTACCTGTAAAAGGGTCTTTATAAACGGAGGCATAAGCTGATCCCTATTTGGAGCTGCCAGATATCAGGATTATGTGATCAAGCAATGTTGCAACCATCTATTCACGAATGGGATAGCGCATGGTTTCAAAAACACGGTTCATTAGGGCTATCAAACATCATTGAGATATGTAAGACTGATTTGTAGAATTGCTACAGAATAACAACCGGCATATAAGTCAGCTGAATTGCCTGGATGGTCTTAATGCGGCACCTCCTTGTTTGGTGGATTGACGGTGAAGGGGTACTGTCTATGTCTAAGTCTGGAGTTTAGGATTAGCTGACCAAAGGTGCAAGATTTTCCGGTATTCAAATAGGTTGCGATGCAGGGCACGCAAGGTTTTCTTTCGGAATGCCCTTCAAATTTGGTCCCCCGCTTCTTTCCTGAACCTGACAAATGACCGGGGCCTATCGACGCATCAAGCCGAGCTATGCATGATTTCCCAGGTTGAACATCCACACTGCCCCGCTTCGAACGAGTTTCCCCACAGCCGCTTTTTCCCTGGCGGGGTTTTTCCCGCTAGGGGGATTACCGCGGCATTATCGCCAGCCAGCACCAAATCTATCAGGACCACGCTTGCTGATAAGAATAAGAATTTTCAAAACAGATCCATGTGGCCTAGCCACCTCGAGCCGATCATGGCTTTCTTCCTTGAAAGCATTGCTGGCGCTATGGGTTCAATTACCGGGACGGGCAGCGGGTTCGGTGGTTGAGACAGAAAGGGTCCATGGGTTCCACAAAAGAGATGGTAGAAGGGGATGAACTGGAACCCTTGGACCCAGGCCATCCCGCTCAAATGCTGGGATGGCCATCGGTACGGTTATATTTTCAGTGCTTGACGACCAAGACCGGCCGCTTCGATTGGTGGACGACTGCTTCGGCCACTGAGCCGACAAACAGCTTTTGCAGCCCGATCGAGTCGTGTGATCCCATCACCACGCCGGAGACATCTTCCTCCTCCTCGAGTTTGAGAATCTCCTGGGCTGGATGCCCGCTACGGGTGACGACCTTGACGTTGACCCCCCCGGACCTGAGTTCCTTTTCCGTGGCTTGCAGCAAATCCCGGGTTTCTTGGTAGATCTTGGATTTAATCTGTTGGAAGCGGTCGCTCAGGATGAATGGCTCGATTTTGTCGAGCGTTCTCTGGTCGATTACATGTAGGACGACCACTTCTTTCAATCCGTTCTGTTTCAACTGCAGGATGTAATCCATGGCCTGCCGTGACATCTCGGTAAAATCTGTAGGGAAAAGAATTTTTTTAAACATAGTCTCTCCTTTCACTTTCACTTGGGAACCGTTACGAGGACCTTGTCCCCGAAGTCGTCAACGACGGTTTTCTTGACATGCAGAAGCTGGAACCATCTCCGGAACGTGCCCACGAAAACAATCACCATCAGGACCATGATGACTACAGAAAGGGCAGCCAGCAGGTAGTTTCCCTTGGGCAAATAGTTGTCCGTAATGTTGTCGTAGCCAGCCCATATCGTGATCACCGCGAGGAGGATCCCCGGCACGGCCGTCATCGCTGCATATTTGCCCTTCTTCATGCGGATGATCATGGTGGTCGTGATGATCAGCGCACTCGAGGCAAGCAACTGGTTGCTCATCCCGAAGAGCGGCCAGATGGTGGTAATGTCGCCCGTGTAGACCAGGTATCCCCAGGCCCCCGTAAACAGAAAGCTCGTGATCAGGATGCCCGGCAGCCAGCGCTTTTCATTGAATTTCGGGATGCATTGTCCGATCATCTCCTGCAGGAAGAACCGGCCCACGCGGGTCCCTGTGTCCACCGCTGTCAGGATGAACACGGACTCGAACATGATGGCGAAGTGGTACCAGTAGGCCATCAGACCTTTCATAAACGGCACCGCGTCGAATATATAGGCCATGCCCACCGCCAACGACACCGCACCGCCAGGACGGCCCTGGAGGGTTTCGCCAACCTCTGATGCTAGGGCCGGCAGGTTCACGACTTCCATTCCGAGCTTCTGGAAAGCCGCCGGGGCCGCATTGATGGCGAAATAATCCGCCGGCACCAGCACGCAGGCCGCAATCAGCGCCATGATCGCCACAAAGCCCTCGGTCAGCATGGCCCCGTAGCCTACGAACAGGATGTCGCGTTCGCTGCCGATCATCTTCGGGGTGGTGCCGCTGCCGATGATGGCATGAAAACCGGAAATGGCTCCGCAGGCGATGGTTATAAAAAGGAACGGAAATACCTTGCCTGGAATGACCGGCCCGCCGCCGTTGATAAAGGAAGTGATTGCCGGCATCTGCAGCTCAGGATGCATGAAGAAAATGCCGCCCGCCAGCATCGCAATGGTGCCGAGCTTCAAATACGTGGACAGATAGTCGCGAGGGCAAAGCAGCATCCAGACCGGCAGCACCGAGGCCACAAACCCGTAGACCGGGATGATGAGCGAAATCTGTTTCTTGCTAAGGGTAAAAATCGACGAGAGCGTCGGGTTGGCCACCACATAAGGACCCGCCACCACTGCTGCAAAAAGAAGAACAACGCCGATGATGCTCGCCCCCAGGACATCACCTTCGCGCCAGACGTGGAGATAAATCCCCATAAGGAAGGCAATCGGCATGGTCGCAAACACCACGAAGGTGCCCCAGGGGCTCGAGAACATGGCGTTCACCACCGCGATGGAGAGCCCGGCCAGGGTCAAGAGCAGAATAAAGAGGATCGCTATGGCAGCCACCGTCCCGACACCCTTGCCGATCTCGTTTTCAGCGATCTTGGCAAGGCTATGCCCGTTGTGCCGCACGGATGCGAAAAGCACCACCATGTCGTGCACAGCGCCGGCCAGAACGGCACCGACGATGATCCACAGCGCGCCCGGCAGATAGCCGAACTGGGCGGCGAGGACCGGCCCGAGCAAGGGGCCTGCTGCTGCGATCGCGGCGAAGTGATGGCCGAAGAGAACGTATTTATTGGTCTTCACATAGTCGATGCCGTCGGCGAGACTGTCCGCAGGGGTTTTGTTTTTCGGGTTCAAGCCCAGTACATTCTTGGCGATGAATAGACCGTAGAACCGGTAGCCAATGGCAAAAATGCACAACGAGATGAATACCAAGGTCAACGCATTCATTGAAGATCCTCCTTGATTGCCCTTGTTCAATGCGCCCAGCCATGCAAACGGCCGTTGGCATTCACACTGGCAATGGCTATGCCATGCCCTCGTTCAAGCAACTATGATGCTGAAGTTATTAAAAAAGAATGAAGATAAAGAGGAATAGGATCGTGCGCTGCCGGTCCTGCGTTGCGGCGATTTCGCCCCGCAAATCTGCAGGTGAAGGAATAACTATTTGTATTCTAACGATTTACGTTTTTGTGGTCATGATGGTAAAATTTGGGGTCAAATCAACCCGTGCGCCTTCATCTTGATGAAGAGGGTCTTCCGATCGATTTTGAGCGCCGCGGCGGTTTTGCCGCGGTGCCAGCGGTGTTGCTCAAGGCATTTCTCGATAACTGTTCGCTCGAATTGGGTCATGATCTGGTTCAAGCTCTGGCCTTGCTCGACCGCCGGCAAGGACTCCGCGGTCGGGGTCTCAGCAGGAGCGTCGAGAAAATCCAGCCGTTTGATGGCAAGATATCGCCGCAGGACATTTTGCAGCTCGCGGATATTGCCGGGCCAATCGTATTTGTAGAGCGCCTCCAGCACCCCTGCCTGAAGCGCCGGCAGCGTTTTTTCTCCTGTGAACTGCCTGAGGAAATGGTCCACCAGAAAGGGGATATCCTCCCGGCGTTCCCTCAACGGTGGCAGCGTGATCGGGATGATGTGAATGCGGAAGAAAAAGTCCTCCCGAACACGGCCTGCTTTGACCATCTCGCGCAGGTTGCGGTTGGTCGCGGCGATGACGCGAAAATCCGAGTGCCGCGGGCGGCTGTCGCCGACCGGAAAGTAACCGCCGCCCTCGATGGCCCGCAGAAGCTTGACCTGCATTTCCAGGCTCAGTTCGCCGATCTCATCCAGGAACAGGCTGCCACCGTTTGCAATATCGAGGTATCCGTGCGTGTCTGCATGCGCACCGGTAAACGCCCCCCTGCGATGGCCGAAAAACTCACTTTCAAGAAGGTGCCCGGGGATGGCGCCGCAGTTCACCGGGACAAAATCATGCTCGCTACGACGGCTGAGGTTGTGGATGGCGCGGGCAACCAGTTCCTTGCCGGTGCCCGACTCGCCGTAAATGATGACGTTGACCTGATTGGCGGCTGCCTGGCTGATGCTCTCATAGACCGCCTGCATGGCGGCGCTCTTGCCGATGAGGTCGCCGAACCGATAGCGCTCTTTGATGGAGGCGCGCAGGCGGGTGTTTTCCCGGCTCAGGTGCTCGGCCTGCTCCTTGATTTCGCGCTCCCTCGACTTAGCGATGGTAACGTCTTCGATAAACCCGTCCAGGTGAGTCAACTTTCCGTTGCGATCGCGCACGGCACGGATGTTGAGGGCGGCGGTGATGACGCTACCGTCCTTGCGCTGCAGGTCTGCTTCAAACCGTGATAGTCCGTCCTCGGCTTCGACCGCCGCCATGATTTCCTGCCGCAGGTCCGGAGCCGCGTAGAACTGG
This sequence comes from Desulfobacterales bacterium, assembly GCA_025454115.1. Classification (GTDB taxonomy): domain Bacteria; phylum Desulfobacterota; class Desulfobacteria; order Desulfobacterales; family SpSt-501; genus SpSt-501. Next base: position 5,308 of record JALOPB010000122.1, read on the forward strand.
CTATGGATATCTTTAATGGAGGAGATGAGATCATCCTGAGATTGGTAGCCGAGAATCTCGGCAAAAGCCGGATTAACCCTCAAAAACCGTCCTTCGATGCTGGACTGGAATATTCCCAAGGCTGAATTATCGAAAATGCTTTGGAATTCGTCGGCGCGGACACGCAACTCATCGACGGTCTCAGCCTGCCTCATGCTTGTACCACCACTCTTTTTCGCCGCCATCCTCTTAGCACCCCGTTCTTTCTAAGAGCCATTCATGTTGAGGCTCATCTTTCAGGGTTGATAATACCTTTTATGGGGTTTTATTACCATACTGATAGAATACAATGCAAATGCAAAATGTTACGAACAAAAAAAGAGGACGAGTAGGGCGATTAATCCCCAAAACCACCGCACAGCGCTGAAAAAACAATCGAACCTTGGCATTATTAAAATGCCATATAAAATGGAGAGTTGCGTTGCGATGAACGGACGTTGGCACATAGCTTGCCAATAAATAAGACGAAAATCCGACCAAGCGAACTGAAGGTGACGCGATGAAAGTCCTCCTTGCGGAAAGCGATAAACAGGCGGCGGAGTCTATTGCGGCCGCGCTGAAAATGTGCGGGTGCCAGGTCGTGTCTGCGAACACCGCGGAAAACTGCCTCATGAGGGCTCAACATGGAAAGTTTGATCTGCTCTTGCTTGACCTCTTGCTGCCCCGCCCTGCATCCGTTGATTGCGAGGAGGTTATACGACAGCTCAAGGACATGCATCGGGATATAAAAATTGTCACCATGGCGGGTGAAAATACCAGGGAGTTGGAACACCGGATCCGCCGGCACGGCATTCTCTGTTACCTAACCAAACCGGTCCTTCCAAGCCTGGTTCGGGAGTTGGTCTTGCACTTGAGAAAAAGGGTCATCGACTCCGGCAAGGCCCACCCATCACAGCTGTAGATAAGGAGGAACCTTGAAAAAGACTCCAACGGTTAATGCAGGCTACCGCTCCCCTATCCGGGAACAACGCGTCGATCGACGCAAGGATTGCAGCGTGCCGGTGGTGTGGATCTACTTTAATGCCTCGAAGCACTTCGACGGGCGAATGGTTGATGTCAGTGCGCGAGGCGGTTGTGTGGAGTCAAATCAGTCCGTGACACCAGGGTCCGCGGTGCTCGTCCGATTGATGAGTTCGGATGGCTCAGGCACGGACTGGATAATTCACTCAGCGTTGTTGGCGGAGGTCAAGTGGTGTCTGACGCTGCCGCCGCAGTCTGCCTATAATTATCGGTTTGGAGTGAAATGCTTCGAATATTTCTAACCAACAAGCAGGAAGGAGAAACATGATGGAAATGTACAAGTGGGACCCCTGGTGGGAAGATGTTTTGCCTTTCGACAACTGTCGCAAGGCCGCGCGAAATGATAAGGCCGACGCTCCTGTGGCTGTCGAGGAAGACAACAACGAATATATCATCAAGGCGAAGATGCCCGAATTCCGGAAGGAAGAGATCAGCGTTACGGTCGATCACGGGCTGCTGAAAATTCTTGCGGAACACGATGCGGACAAAAGCACGGGATATTGCGGTTCCTTCGATGTGAAACCTTGTCACTGCAGTATCTGTCGCAGTTTTTCTCTGCCCGCAAAAATCGATGCAGGAGCGATTAAGGCGTCGATGAAGGATGGTGTGTTGAAATTGGAGATCCCCAAAGCAAACGGCTGCGATGACCGTGAAATCAACATTGTGGTTCATTAACGGATGGCGAGCCATCCGATGCGCAAGGGGTATCGGGAGGGTTCGTCTGTGGGATTGATCCATCCCGCAGGTAACTTTAAACGGCCCAGAAGAACATATTCTTCAGGGTGAGAGGTAGGTATCATGAAAAAGTCCGTCATCGTCTGCTTGCTCGTGATCACGCTGATCATTTCAAACACTCCATCGGTACGTGCCGAACCCATAACACTGACCGTCATGGCAATTGCCGGAGTAACGGCAGTGGCGTTGTCTGCTGCCGCGGACATCGGCGTGCACAATGAGATGGCCTATCCGGCCATTGGCGAGCGCGGCGACCGTAAAGAACTCAGCAATCGTTCCGGAAATGAAGGCTTGAACGGGAAAAATCAGAAACAGGATAACCGTGCTGTGAGCCAAAATATTACGTTGAGTCCCATGCCACAGTGAAAAAACGTGCAATATGTCATGGCGGTTATGCCTATGTGAATTCAGGGAAAGGATTCATCTCTCGAAGGGATATTCTTGAATGGAGGTGAGGTATGAGGACCATTTTAACGGTATGCATATGTGGCATAATTATTTTTGCTTTGCTCTGGGTAGGATCGGGACCCAGAATTTCGCCGGAAATGCATGAATGTCTTCGATCTCATGGCTCTCAAGAGCAGTATGCAGCCGTGTTGAGAAAATACTGCAGCCCTGAAATGATTGGCCAGGCGATGGGGCTTCTGGTCGTAAAAGACCCACAGGTAGTCCGAATCAAGCACTCGGGAAAAACTGTATGCTATCTGGTGGAAGGGTCAATCGCGGATGCTTCCGCGCAGCCCGGCGGCGAGGCCATACAAGATTACCGCGTTTGCTGGGAGAACGGCCGAGTTGTTGCTTTGGATTTCAGCGGTGGCAGGCTCATGGCCTTTTAGGAATTACCAACGTTCAGCTTAGGCCAAACGGATTTGGATGCCCGTTCGATGACACGCATAGCATCCTGCATTCGTTGAATCTGGGGATAATTGCCGGTGGTGGAGTGTATATCTGCCAATTTCCTGATTTGAGCCCAGCACCAAAGTTTTGACTAACGGCGAAAAGCCTCATCGGGTTGTTTTCAAAATTCTGATGGTATTCTTCAGGTAATCGCAAAGAAATCGTACTTCCAAAAAGTGTGGATATGATCTTGGTAGGGAGGCGCTTGGATAGATTGTGTCTCCGGATTATATACAACGAAAATTGGTTGCCGCTGTTTTGACGATACTTGACAGCAAAATCAACCAGCAACAACCTCTTGAAACGATACAGGATGAACTGAAAGGCTGGGACGTTAGCCTTCCCTTTGAACCCACTGTCCAGTTAAAAGAATCACTTCGGCTTTGCCTGCTGTTTGAACATTTCCTTCATCTTGTCCATTCCCCCCATCATCTCCATCATGTTGTTCACCTTGCGGTAGTCCTTGGGGACGTCGAACATGGAGGCCTTCGCCGCCCCCATTTTGCCTGGGGGCAGGGTGGTTTCGTTGCGGATGATCAACCCGCCCAGGTTCTTCGCCTCCCAAAGAACGGCTTTGTACTTTTCAGAAGGGTTGTCCTTCAAGTAGAAGACGGAATCGTATTTGGTGCAGGGGTGGCCGTCGATGGTTTCCGATCCGATCTCTTTTTTCTCGATCACGACTCTCGGATCGTCAAGCGAGGGCGCTGCTTTTGAATCCATGGGCTGCTCCATGTAGGTTTTGTTGGCCGATGACATGATGATCATTTTTTGAGCGTCCATGAGATGGAGGTTGACCATACCCTGCATCATGGGGTTTTCGCTGCGCGTTTTGTCCCCCATTTTGGCGAGGGGCATGGTCATGCCTTCCATGACCAAGGTGGCCGTATAATTGTCCGGCGGTCCGGCGAGAACTGTATCCGGGATGCCCCAGACGCACAGGAGCAGACCGACGCAAATTGCCGCATAACCGTTTCGTTTCATGTTCTCCCCCTTTTTGAGTCCGATGGTTTGAAGGCGCTGATGTTTGACGCTGCCTTAATTAAAACATAAAAAAGGTTCTGAGCAAATAAATTTGATGGCTTCGTGAGTTGAGACGATGAAGGGGACGTCAGCCCGGTGTCTTGAATCATCGTTCAAACATCGCTATGGTTTTTCGATCGAAGCCAGTCAAGGATGCGACCCTTTGCCGAGCAGACGATTTGCCACAACCGTCGAGTTGGATCTTGTAAAATCTCTTTTGCTTGGGCTTCGCTGGGAGTACGCCGGGGCCTTGCGGAAAGCCCCGGAGGTCATTCGGCCGCGCGTTGCGACGCGGCCCAACATCATGCTATCGGATATCGGAAAGCTCGGACTCGCCGATCCGGAATCCTGGACGATCCAGCTGAAGAGCACGTTTGCCGCCACCCACCGCTTCGACGCCGTGCGCGATGTGTTTCTGCATGAGGTCGCACACCTTTGGGCGTCCGTTTATCCTGAAGGTCGGCGTGAAACCAGCCACGGCCCCACGTTTCGCGCCATGTGCGAGCGGTTAGGTGCCGACCCGCATGCAACCAACCAGAACAGCGCCTTGTTCGGTCCTGCGAGCCGAAATCTGGGCGACAGCGCGGACCCGCAGGACCAGTTGCGGGCCAAGGTTTACAAGCTTCTCGCGTTGGCCAACAGCCCGTACCCGGAGGAAGCCAGATCCGCCGCATCCAAGGCCAGCGAGCTCATCACCCGGTACAACCTCAGCCTGATCGAGGAAGACCGGGAGCGCACGTTTATCAGCCGGTTCATGTGCGACCCGGCAAAGAGGCACCCGCGCCATATCAACGTCATTTCGACTATTCTTAAACGATTTTTCTTCGTTGAGATTGTCTGGGTCCCCGCTTGGGTCGTGTTCCAACGATGCGCGGGCAGTGTTCCCGAGATGTCCGGGCAGCCGCGCGACATCGAGTTTGCTTCATATGTCTTTGACTTCATCCAGGGAACGATCCGCGCCCAGTGGGATCAGGCCCGCCAACAGCATGGGTTTTCCGGCCGGGAGTTTCGGCAGTTCGCGTTGGGGGTCGCCAGTGGCTTTCATGCAAAGCTTGAAGACGACCGGCGCGCGCTATCCGAGCGGATCCAGGCCGAGAGGAATTCGGCGGCTGCAGCGGCCTACTCCAAACGTACCTATGTCTGCACTGATTTGGCGAATGTGACCGACCCCACGCTTTCAGAATACGTGAAACGGCGATACGGGAGAATACGCTCGATCGGAAGCCCATGCCGGGCCTGCAAGGCATCCTATGCGATCGGCAAAAAGATCGGGGAGAGCATGGTGCTGCACAGAGGCGTCGAAGCGTCTCCAACCTCAGCCGGCCTTATGCTTCCCGACTAACCGATTACCGGAGGGATTGGATAAGAAATTGAAAATGTGGACACCGGGTCTGATGAAATTCGCGTTGCGATGTGTTATGGGTATTTGAGATCGGTGTCAACTTTCGGCCCAACCATCACCATGGCCGAAAAAATGCTCCACGGGTGACGCATGACCAAGGCCAAACATAATGACGAGATAGCACCATCCATCGAACGGCGAGCCGCGACTCGCGCCGTGCGGCTGTCCAACCACCGAGCCGAGTTTAAATTTCCCGGTGTGCCGGTCTACCAGCTCAAGGTCAGGGATCTATCCGAAAAGGGAGCCGGTGTCGTGGTAAAGGCCGGCTCGAATTTTCTGACTCTGATCGAAATCGGCCAGGAGTTGAATATGAAGTTGCTTTCACCGGCTGATTCCGCGAATCCGGCCGGACATTACCTGTCAAGGGTTCAACATATTTCCGAACTCGAGGGCGGCCGGTTTAAAGGTCATTTAGTGGTTGGGATGTCGATGCTTAAAAGAATCCACTCCTATTAAGCCGCAAAAGCCGGCAGATAGAGACCTCCCTAACGCCATCTATTCCTTTCGGCGACGCTTTCACGATACCGCGGGCTGCGGTGGCTAGCAGCATCACTTCCCGCAAAAACAAAAAGGACTCAGACATCCATCTGAGTCCTCGATAGGCTGGTGCGCCCGGCTGGACTTGAACCAGCGGCTTTCAGCTCCGGAGGCTGACGCTCTATCCCCTGAGCTACGGGCGCATTTAATTGCAGTCGGAACTATT
>JALOPB010000123.1 GCA_025454115.1 Desulfobacterales bacterium
CCCTATCCGTCTCAACGAATGCCGGTCCTGGCGCGCAATGCAGTGGCCACCTCTCAGCCGCTGGCCGCTCAGGCCGGGCTGCGCATGCTGCTCGCCGGCGGCAATGCCGTGGATGCGGTTCTTGCAGCCGCGATTGCCCTCACCGTGGTCGAGCCGACCAGCAACGGCATCGGCAGCGACGCCTTTGCCATGCTCTGGGACGGCAGCACCCTGCACGGCCTGAACAGCTCCGGCCGGGCGCCGCAGGCCTGGTCGCCGCAGCGTTTTGCCGGCATGACCGCGATGCCGGCACTGGGCTGGGATACCGTGACGGTGCCCGGCGCGGTGGCCGCCTGGGCGGCACTATCCGAGCGCTTCGGCAAGCGTCCATTCGCGGAGCTGTTTCAGCCGGCGATCGCCTATGCGCGCGACGGCTTCCCGGTATCGCCGATCACGGCCCGGCGCTGGCAGCAGGCCCAGGCGCTTTACCCGCAGTTTGCCGAGATCAATCGCACGTTCTTCCCGGCCGGCCGCGCCCCGCAGCCCGGAGAGCTGTTCCGCTGCCCGGACCAGGCCGATACCCTCGCCGAGATCGCGGCCAGCCGCGGTGAATCGTTTTACCGCGGGCCGATCGCCCGCCGGATGGCCGCCTGTGCGGCGGCCGAGGGCGGCGCCTTGACCCTGGACGACCTGGCCCGGCACCGCGCGGACTGGGTCGAACCGCTGGCCGTCGACTACCGGGGCGTCCGCCTGCACGAAATCCCGCCGAACGGTCAGGGGGTGGCGGCGCTCATCGCCCTGGGGATCCTGCACCATTTCGACCTGCAGCGGTTTCCGGTCGACTCCGTCGACAGCGTTCACCTGCAAATCGAAGCCATGAAAAGCGCCTTCGCCGACGTATTCCGCCAGGTGGCCGACATCGATTACATGCCGCTGCCGCCCGGCGACCTGCTGCGCGCCGACGCGCTGGCGGACCGGGCGGCGGCGATCCGCATGGACCGGGCCGCTCCGCCGCCCGGCCCATCGCCGTCCGGCGGCGGCACGGTCTTCCTGACCGCCGCCGACGAGTCCGGAATGATGGTCTCCTTCATTCAGTCCAACTACCTGGGGTTCGGCTCCGGGGTGGTGGTGCCCGGCACCGGCATCGCGCTGCAGAATCGCGGCCGGGGATTTGTTTTGGAAGTCGGCCATCCCAACCGCGTGGCCGGCGGCAAGCGCCCGTTTCACACCATCATCCCGGGCGTCGTCACCCGGGACGGCCGGCCGATCATGAGCTTCGGCGTCATGGGCGCTCACATGCAGCCCCAGGGGCACGTGCAGATGATGACCCGGATTTTCGACTACGGCCAGAATCCTCAGGCCGCCTGCGACGCGCCGCGCTGGCATGTTTCCGCCGACGGCAGCGTACAACTCGAAGCCGGTTTTGCACCGCCGGTGGCGGAGGGGCTTCGCCGGCGCGGCCATGTGGTGACCACCGACGCGCCCGAATCGCTCTTCGGCGGCGGGCAACTGATCTGGCGGCTGGCTGACGGCTACGCGGCTGCTTCGGACCGGCGCAAGGACGGACAGGCCGTCGGTTTCTGATTGGGAGAGGAGCCGGACAGCCTCAGGATCCGGCTGCTCGACAGGGTCCAGGACTCATCCCGGCGATGGTATTGAACTGCTGGTCAAGCAACTCTTAACCCGACGACCCAAAGGAGGAGCGCATGACAACATTTTTCATGTTCGGCAGATACACCACCGAATCCATCCAGAAAATCAGTGCGGAGCGAACTCAGACGGCGGTCGCCGAAATCAAGAAAATGGGCGGCGAGGTCAACGCCATGCATGTGCTGCTGGGCGAATACGACCTCATGATCTGCGTCCAGCTCCCGAGCATCGAGGATGCCGTCAAGGCTTCCGTGGCCCTCGCAAGGCTGACCGGAATTGCCTTCACCACCTGCCCGGCCGTCGAGGTGGAAATCTTCGATCAACTGGTCGGAAAAAAGTAACGATCGTTTCAGACGGGCTTGCGGTTCCAGCCCGATCATGCCATTTAAGCGAAAGGAGGGCACGATATGAAAAAGGTATTGGTCGCCTACGTTAGCCGGACGGGAAGCACGGAGAAAATGGCGGAGTACGTTGCCGAGGGAGTCCGTTTCGCGGGCCACGCCGCCGACGTGAAGAAGGTCGCCGACATCCGAGACGAGAAAGGACTGGCCGGCTATGACGGCTATGTCTTCGGCTGCCCGACCTATCACAAGGACATCACCGCCGGCATGAAGACCTTCCTGTTCATCGCCGAAAAAGCCAATCTGGTCGGCAAAATGGGTGGGGCTTTCGGTTCCTCCACGCACAGCGGTGAATCGGCGCAGATGATCTACGACACCATGCAGCACGTCTTTAAAATGGACATGGTGACCCTCGGCGCCCTCAACCTAAAGGAGCCGGTCGTCAGCGCGCCGGACGGCCAGCGCGCCTGCCAGGACTACGGCAAGGCCGTCGGCAAGATGTTCTAATGAATGCGGCGCAGGCCGTTCGACATCGGGCGTCCCGAGCCGGGGATGCCCGATGATTCTCTTGGGAGGCAGATCCATGTTGAAGTTGGGCTTCATTGGGGCCGGACCGGTGGGTACCACTTTCGGCGTCCGGTTATCGGAACAGGGCTATGGCGTGGTTGCCGTGGCGGATATCCGCTCGGCGGCCGCGGAACGGTTTGCCGGACTCGTTCCGGGGTGCCGCATTTTCCAGAATCCCCAGGCGCTGGTGGATGCGGTCGATATGGTGTTCATCACCACCGCCGATGATTTCATCCCCCGCGTAAGTTCGGAGCTGAAATGGCGCTCGGGCCAGATGGCGGTGCACTGCAGCGGAGCGAGCACGGTGCAGTCGCTGGAGGCCGCCCGCCAACAGGGCGCCCGGGTGGGCTCGATCCACCCCTGTCAGACGTTCGCCGGAATCGAACAAGCCATCGCCAACCTGCCCGGTTCCACCTTCGCCATCGAAGCCGAAGAGCCGCTCAAGACCACCCTGACCGAAATGGCGCAGGCCCTCAAGGGCGACATCGTTTACCTGACCTCCGAAGACAAGGTCCTCTACCACGCGGCCGCCGCCATGGCCTGCAACTATTTCACCACCATCGTCAAGCTGGCGAGCGACCTCTGGCGCAACTTCGGCAAGACGCCGGCGGACGCGATCAAGGCTTATATGCCCCTGCTGCGCGGTACGCTGACCAACATCGAAACGGTCGGCTTCCCCAAATGCCTCACCGGCCCGATCGCCCGCGGCGATGTCGCCACCATCCGCCGGCATCTGGCCGCGCTCGAAAACTACGCAGCCGAACTGCTGCCGCTTTACAAAGAGCTCGGACGTTTCACGATCCCCATCGGACAAGACAAAGGCTCCTTGACGGCCGACCGGGCCGAAGACCTGCGCACATTGCTGAAACATTAGACCGACTGCTGGACGGCTGCCATGCTGACCGATTTCAAGACCCGTTTGACCCGCGGCGACGTATTCGTCGGGACCTTTATCTGCCTGCCGTCCCCCGAATCGGCCGAGCTGTTTGCGGAACTGGGATACGACTGGCTCATCATCGATACCGAACACGGCCCCTATGACGTCTTGACGGCTCAGCGCATGCTCCAGGCGGTCGGTCGCCGCTGTCCCTGCGTCGTGCGCGTTCCGTCCAACGAGGAAGTCTGGATCAAGAAGGCGCTCGACATCGGAGCGGCCGGCGTCCTGGTGCCGCTGGTCAATTCCCCGGAAATCGCCGACCGCGTCCAGCGCGCCTGCCGCTATGCGCCGGAGGGAACCCGGGGCATGGGAGGCGCACGCGCGCATCGCTACGGAGCCGGATTCCAGGACTATGTGGCGTGCGCCAACCGCGAGATTGCAGCCATCGTCCAGGCCGAACACATCGAAGCCGTCAACCACATTGAAGCCATTGCCGCCGTGCCCGGAATCGATGCGATCTTCGTGGGACCCTACGACCTGTCGGCCAGCATGGGCAAACCCGGCCGGATTCAGGATTCCGAGGTCCAGGCCGCTATCCGCAAAGTCCGCGACGCCACGCTCAAAGCCGGCCTGAAACTCGGCATTTACTGTTCAGACCCCGAATCGGCCCGCAGCTGCATCCGGCAGGGGTACACGCTGATCGGCATGAGCACCGATTTGAACTATTTAACCCAGTCCGCGATGGCGGCGCTGGCATCGGCCAAGCGCGAGTGATCCGTTGCCGATGGACTCGCCCAAAATGCCCGTGCCCGACCTGATCCTGTCCAAAATGAAGCGCGGCGTCTATTATCCCGGGCATCACCTGGGGCCCCGCGAGCAGCTCGACCGCCTGGTGGCTCAAGGCGTTTTGGAACGCATGGACGCTTCCTTTCTCTGCGGGCCCGACAGCGAACCCACGTACTGCCTGGCCCAGCCGAAACGTTTCAACGCCCGCCCGGCATCGATCGATGAGACTCACCGATAGCCCGACCGAACGCACCACGGCCGCAACCGATCTCCTGCTCAGCCTGTCGGCGGCAGGGGGGATCGTTCTGTTGCAGTCGCTCGCCCCTTCCGCTCCCTGGAAGATTAATCTCTGGTCCTGGACGTTTGCGCTCATCGCGGCGGCGGCGGCCCTCGGCACGGTCTATCACGGCCTGGTTCTCGCCGAGCGGACGCGGATCTGGCTGTGGCGGATCTTGACGGCCTGCCTGAGCATGGCCATATCGTTGTTCGGGGTCGGGATGATCTTGGATGCAGTCGGCACGGAGGCGGCTGCCCGCATGCTGCCGATCCTGCTTTTATCCGGGCTGCTGATCTACGCAGTGAGCCGCGTGTTCGCCGGCCTCTTCATGGTCTTTATTGCCTACCAGGCGTTGTTGCTGGTCCTGGCGCTAGGCGTCTACGCCTGGTCGGCCGTTCGAGGCGCCCCCGCGGGCGCCGGCTGGATGGCGGCCGGCGTGGGAGCCAGTATGATCGCCGCGGCAGCCCAGATGACCCGGAGCCTGCAGGTCCGATTGATCTGGACGTTCGATCACAACGGAATCTTTCACCTGATTCAAGTATCGGGCGTGATCTTTTTTTGCGTGGGGCTTTCGCGCGGATGAAGTGAGGCGGAGTCGTGATGACGCTCAACCGCATTGCCGTTGACCTATCGAATGAGCTGCAGGCGCTGCGCTTCGGTCCACCCGTCGCGCAGGTCTACAACCCGCTCGAATATGCTGCCGAGCCCCATCGCCAATACGTGCTGCGCTTCGGAAAGCGCCCCAAGGAGACGGTCCTGGTGGGAATGAACCCGGGTCCCTGGGGCATGGCCCAGACCGGTATCCCTTTTGGCGAAATCAGCGCCGTACGCGACTGGATGGAAATCAAAGCACCGGTGGGCCAGCCCCGGCAGCTGCATCCCCGGCGGCCGGTCCTCGGATTCGATTGCACCCGCCGGGAGGTGAGCGGGCAACGGCTTTGGGGCTGGGCCCGGAAGAATTTTGTCACCGCCGAACTGTTTTTCAGGAGGTTTTTCGTCGCCAATTACTGCCCCCTGATGTTCATGGGAGACAGCGGGGCCAACCTGACGCCCGACAAGCTCAAGACGGCGGAGGCCCGCCAGCTGTTTGCGGCCTGCGACCACGCCCTGCGCCGAACGATCACCTACCTGAAGCCCGCGCACGTCGTCGGCATCGGACAGTTTGCGGCTCAGCGCGCGCGCATCGCATTGGAGGGCCTGCCGCCGAAAATCGGAGGCATCACCCACCCGAGCCCGGCCAACCCGAAGGCCAATCGTGGCTGGGAGTCCCTGGCCACCTTGGAACTGGCCGCATTGGGTATCCGGCTTGAACCCGTATGAACCGCCTGCTGCACACCTGGACATTGCGAACGATGTGGGCCGTATGCGCGCTGGCCTGGTTGTCGGGCTGCGCCGGCCAGCGCACCGGCGCTCCGATGGATGCGACCCGAATCGAATCCAGGATCGCCTCCCTCCAGAGCCGTTTGAAGGGAATCGGAACGGCCACCGACCCGGACGAAGCTCGCCGCATCGCGCAGACGGCGGTGACGGCATCCTATCAGCTGGCCCATCAATATCGTATTGAACCGCCTGCGCGCTGGCACAATCTGCTCATTCAAATGGGACTCCGGGAGCGCGGTCTTTGCTTCCACTGGACCGAGGATTTGATGGAGCGTCTGCAATCCCTGGGCCTGAATACCTACCAGCTGCACTGGGGGGTGGCCCACAAGGGCAGCGACCTGTTCGAGCACAACAGCGTAGTCATCACCGCGTTGAACCAGCCGTTTGAAAACGGGCTCGTGCTCGACCCCTGGCGGAACTCGGGCGACCTGCACTGGGCCGCCGTCCGCGAGGACGACTACCCGTGGGTGCCGCTGCCGCCGGATCAATGGTGATGGCTTCTTAAAAGGGCCAATTTCCGCGTTGCGCTTCATCTCGCGGTCGCTGCGGCGTACGGAAAGTACGCCTCTCGCCGCGAGACTTGCGCGCCTTGACCTTGGCCCTTTTAAGAAGCCATCAAAAAGGACGAAGTTTCAATAGTTCATCAAGATTAGCGCTGGCGCGGACCGGAAAAGGAAGAATTCAGAAAATGGATAACATGACAGATAAAACCTTGGACGAACTCTTTGGCATGGTGACGGACGCCGCCGCGCGCCTGCGCGGAATGGCCCACGTGACCCCGGTCATGACCTCGCGCCACTTGAACGAACGCCTCGGGGCCGAGGTGGTTCTGAAATGCGAAAACTTTCAGCGCATCGGCGCCTTCAAGTTTCGCGGCGCCTACAACGCCATGTCGCGGCTTTCGGACGAGGAACGCCGCCGCGGCGTCGTCACCTTTTCCTCGGGCAATCACGCCCAGGCCGTCGCGCTCGTCGGCCGGCTGCTCGGCGTCGACACCTGCGTGGTCATGCCCGAAGACGCGCCGGTCATCAAGCGCCAGGCGACCGAAGGCTACGGCGCCCGCGTCATTCTCTACGATCCCGAGGTGCGAAGCCGCGAGGACATCGCCCGGGAGCTTCAGCAGCAGCAGGGCTACACCATGATCCCGCCCTTCGACCACATCGATGTCGTGGCCGGCCAGGGCACTGCGGCGCTGGAGCTCTGTGAACAGGCCGGCGGGCTCGACCGGTTGCTGGTGCCCTGCGGCGGAGGCGGGCTTCTGAGCGGCTGTGCCATCGCCGCCAAGGGGTTGAGTGCGACGTGCCGGGTCTGCGGCGTCGAGCCGGAAGTGGCCGACGACGCCACGCGTTCGTTCTACAGCGGCACCCTGCAGACCGTCAAAAACCCGCCGACCATCGCCGACGGCACGCGCACGCCCAGCCTGGGGACGATTACCTTCCCCCTGGTGCGGCGGTTCGTGGATGCCATGCAGACCGTGTCCGAGGACGCCATCCGGGACGCGGTCCGGTTCCTGTTCTACCGCCTGAAGATCGTGGTGGAGCCTTCCGGTGCACTGGGACTGGCGGCCCTGCTGGACGGCAGGGTCGAGGCTGATGGGCGCATCGGTGTCATCCTGAGCGGCGGCAACATCGACGGCCCCACCATGCGAGAAATTCTTGCAGGCGAATGACGAGGACCTACGTGTTATTGCTCTGGCAAGTAAACAGGTTCAACTTTAGCTATGGTTCGGCGGGGTGAGTTTTCGGCCGCCGCGCACCGCCACCGAATTTTCAGGCGATCCTGCCACGCCCCAAAGCCGTATAGAGGAACCGCGCACAGGCAGAGACGGTTAATGGCTGCGTGGGCATCGGTCCTCCGGGGCTGTCCGGATATAAATTGAAGCGGGCTTGCTGCCGTCCGCAGGTTCGTGGAACGGATGGTGGCGGCGCGTGGCGGCCGAAAACTCACCCCGCCGATGACAGAAATGGTCGCATTGAACATATATTGTTGCCAAAGTAATAGCCTAACGCGTATTGACCCGCGGACGCGAATGCGCTACGCAACATCCCATCCAGCGCGACCGCAGCCAGCCGGGGGATGAATGAAAATCTATACGGGCAGTGGGGATCGGGGCAAGACCAGCCTCTTCAGCGGCGAACGAGTGCCGAAGAACAACGAACGCCCTACGGCGATCTGGACGAGCTCAATTCGGTCATTGGCGCCTTGATCGCCAGCCTGCCTCCGGATTGCGATGGCCTCCGGCCGGAGCTTCAAAGAATCCAGTCGGAGCTGTTTCCCATCGGGGCCTGGCTCGCCACCACCCCCGGCGCTCCGGATGCCGCCCTGCTGTCGCCCCTCGATCCGGAGGAAGCCGTAGGCCTCGAACGCTGTATCGACCGGCTCGACGCCGGCCTCCCGCCGCTGGCGGGATTCATTCTGCCCGGCGGCCATATCGGCGCCACATGGTCCCATATCGCCCGCACCGTCTGCCGCCGCACCGAGCGACGCGTGGTGCAGCTGGCCGGCGGCGTGGCGGAGGCCGCTGCCGCCGAACAAATGCAGCGCGCCATCGTCTATCTCAACCGCCTGTCCGACTACTTCTTCGTCTTGGCCCGCCGCATCAACCACATTCAAAACATCGAGGACCGCTTATGGAAGCGGTGAGGTTGCCGGCCGCCGGCGTGAACGCCGCCGAACGCTTCACCACCCGGGTCACGGCGAACCACCGGCTCTCTGCGAAGGCGTTCGAGCTGACGCTGGTCAAGCCCCTCCACTTTGATTTCAGCGCCGGCCAGCGGCTGCGGCTGGAATTCGACGGCGTGCAACGGGACTATTCGATCGCCTCCGCTCCGGCCGAAGCAGACCTTCGGCTGTGCATCCGACAGGTGGAGGGCGGACGGCTGTCCGAGCATCTGGCTCGCGCCGGTGCGGATGTGCGCCTGGCGTTCAGCGGTCCGTTCGGTTACTTCACGTTCAGGACCTCCTCCCACCCGGCTGTGTTCGTCGCCACCGGCACCGGCATCGCGCCTTTCTGCGCCATGGCCGGCTCCGGGGTATGCGGCTTCACGCTCCTGCACGGCGTGGAAACGGCCGCCGACCTCTACTACCGGGATTTCCTCCAGGCCCGTGCAACCGCCTACGTGGCCTGTCTGTCGGCAAGCCCGCCGGGCGGGCCCGCTCACTTTCCAGGAAGAGTGACCGACTACCTCCAGAACCGCCTGGAGCCGCGAACCTACGATTTTTATCTGTGCGGACGCCAGGACATGATCCGCGATACGACCCTTCTGGTCGACGCGCAATTTCCGGGATCGCTCGTCTACACCGAGACCTTTTACTGAAACCGCAGGAGGACACGGATGGAGTTCGCAGTGACGAAGAAAGAGGCCGTCATCCTGGACCCGGCCAACGGTATGCAGCCCAAGGTGATTCCGGTCGAGGTCCGGACGGATCCCCTCACCGGAAGAACCGCGCGGATCTGTCATTTCATGCGGCTGCAATGGAAGAAACCCGACCTCGAACGGCTCGTCGCCGGAACGGACGCCCACTGCCCATTCTGCCCCGAGCGGGTGCTGAAGCTCACCCCGTGCTTTCCGGCGGACATCGCGCCGGACGGCCGCTTCTTTCGCGGCGACCACGTCCTGTTCCCCAATCTGGCGCCCTATGACGGCCTGGGGGCGGTCGCCACCCTCGGCAGCCGCCACTACACCCCCATGGCGGAAATCGAACCGGCGCGCATGACCGGAGGCATCCTGCTCGCAATGGACTTCTTCCGCCGCGTGCGGGCCATCGGGCACCCGGAGTCGGTTTACCACCTGCTCAGCTGGAACTACATGCCGGCCTCCGGCAGCTCCCTCATCCACCCGCACCTGCAGGTTTTCGCCAGCTCGACCGCTCCCAATCAGCTGCGCGAAGAGCTGGCGGCGGCGGAGGTCTATTTCCGATCGAACGGCGCCACCTACTGGGACGACCTGGTGCGGGTGGAACGCGCCGACGGCCGGCGTTTTCTCGGCCGCCGGGGCCGGATCTCCTGGCTGACGAACTTCGCGCCCTTCAGCGTCGCCGGCGACGTGGTGGCCGTCGTCGATGACTGCCGCGGGGTGCTGGACCTGACCGAGGCGGATGTGACCGGAATCGCCCAGGGTCTTGCGGCCGCAATGGCCGCTTACGACCGGATGGGCATCTACAGCTTCAACGTGTGCTTCTTTCCCGGAACCGAGTCGGACCGGTTCGCCCGGCTTCACATGGTTTTTTCGCCGCGGATCTATTATAATCCGATTCTAGCCACGCCGGATACGACCGCACTGCGAACGCTTTACAACGAAAGCATCTGCGTCGGCTTTCCGGAGGCAATCGCCGCCATGATCCGGCCCGAGTTTCAGGAGACCCTGCGCCTGAACGGAGGCGAATAGATGCAGCTCCAAAAATTCGAGATCGCCGCTCCCGGTGGGCAGCGTCTGTCGGCCATCCTGGATCTGCCGGTGGACGGCGCCCCCATCGCCTTCGCCATTTTCGCTCATTGCTTCACCTGTTCGAAAGACCTGAAAGCGGTCTATCACATCTCGCGCACGCTCACCCGCGAGCGGATCGGCGTGCTGCGGTTCGACTTCACCGGCCTGGGCGAAAGCAGCGGGGACTTTGCCGACACCAGCCTGCGCTCCAATGTGAACGACCTGATTGCCGCGGCCGAGTTCCTGACTTCGCGTTTCGAGGGCCCTCGGCTGTTGATCGGCCATTCCTTCGGCGGCGCCGCCGTATTGCAGGCGGCGGCCGCGATTCCAACCTGCCGGGCGGTGGTGACGATCGCCGCCCCGGCCGATCCCCGGCATGTGTTTAAAACCTTGGGCTCGGCCGCCGAAGCGATCGCCTCCCGGGGCGAGGCCGAAGTGACCATCGCCGGCCGGCCGTTCACCCTGCGAAAAAAATTCCTGGACGACCTCGCCGGAATCGATCCGGAGGCCGCCATCCGGGACCTGAACCGGGCGCTGTTGGTCATGCACTCGCCGCTCGACGAGGTCGTCGGAATCGAAAACGCCGCCCGCATCTTTCAGGTAGCCCGTCATCCCAAGAGCTTCGTCTCGCTCGACCAGGCCGACCATCTGTTGTCGAATCTGGCCGACTCCCGCTATGCCGGCGCCGTGATCGCGGCCTGGGCCCGGCGCTACCTGGCATCGCCAGCCGCGGCAACCGCCAAACGGCCCGCCGCAGATCAACGCATCACCGCCCGCACGGGTCCGGGCGGATTTCTGACCGAGATCCTGGTGAACCGCCACAGCCTGGTGGCGGATGAGCCGGTCCAGGCCGGCGGGACCGACCAGGGGCCGAGCCCCTTCGATCTGCTGGTTGCCGCCCTGGGCGCCTGCACCGCGATGACCCTACGCATGTACGCCGACCGCAAGAGCTGGCCCCTGGAGGCGGCTACCGTGCGGCTGACCCATGACAAGATCCACGCAGCCGACTGCGAGACCTGCGAGACCCGTGAGGGCATGCTGGACCGGATCGAGCGCGAAATAGAGATCGAGGGACCGCTCGATGCCGATCAGAAACAACGTCTGCTTCAGATCGCCGACCGCTGCCCGGTGCACCGCACGCTCACGTCCGAAGTGCAGATCAAAACGCGGCTGAAAGCGTGAAGGGAGTTTTTATTACTCCGGCAAGTTAACAGGTTCAACTTAAGCTGAGGTTCGGCGGGGCAGGTTTTCGGCCGCCGCGCGCCGCAACCAAATCTTCAGGCGACCCTGCCACGCCCCCCAACCGTCTAGAAGAACTGCAGGCAGGCAGAGACGGCTGTCGGCTGCGTGGGAACGGGTCCTCCGGGGCTGTGCGGACATGTATGGAGCGGAATCGCTGCCGTACGCAGGTTCGTTGAACGGATGGTTGCGGCGCGCGGCGGCCGAAAACCTGCCCCGCCGATGAATGGCATGGCCGCATTGAACATATTTTATTGCCGGAGTAATAATCAAAAATGGCAATGAACGCTTCCCCTCTCTGGTCCATGGACTATTTGATGGGCCGCTGGCACCCCACGATCGGGGATCCTTCCCCCATGGGCTGGTTCACCGTCAGCGCCTATCTCGCCTGCGCCATCATGGCCTTTCTGGCGGCCCGGCCCCACTTCGAGAGGGACCGCAGGCCCTTTATCTTCTGGGGCATCGTGAGCCTGCTCATGCTGCTGCTGGCCATCAACAAGCAACTGGATATCCAGTCGCTGTTTACGGAAATCGGCCGCCAGATCGCAAGGCATCAGGGCTGGATGGAGCAACGCCGCACGGTGCAATTCTGGTTCATCGTGATTTTCAGCGCGATTTCGATAACGGGATTCATCGTGTTCGCCTACCGCATGCGCGATCTGTTCAAGCGCTTCCGAACAGCGTTTGTGGGATTGTTTTTTCTGCTCTGTTTCATCATCGTCCGCGCCGCCGGGTTTCATCACTTCGACGAGGTCCTGCAGGCGAGGTTTTTGATTATGAAGATGAATTGGGTCTTTGAGCTGACCGGTATCTTCATCGTTTTAGCCGCCGCGATAGCCGACATCCGGAGAACCCACGCTCTCCGGGTGCGTGTCGCGCGCTAACGATGACCGCCAACCTCGCAGCTCCGGATGTCGACCGATGTAGTGATAAAAACCCGGCACTTCCAGAATCGCATAACGGGGTGCTGTCCGTTTCCACTTCTTCTCAAGGAGAGAGAACCATGGCCACACACGGTAAAGTAGCGATTGTCACGGGTGCCGGTACCGGCATCGGCAGAGCGGTCACGCTGGCATTGCTGCGCGACGGATACCGCGTCGCGCTGGCCGGACGGAGGCGCGAACCGCTTGACCAAACGGCGGCGGAATCGGGCCACGCGGCCCGGACATTGGTCCTCCCCACGGACGTCAGCAAGGCCGGATCGGTGCAGGCACTCTTCGCGGCCGTGGCGAAGCGCTTCGGCCGGCTGGACCTGCTCTTCAACAACGCCGGCATCTTCGTGCCCGGCACCGAGATCGACGCGCTGTCCGTTGAGCAGTGGACGTCGGTGGTGGATATCAACCTGACCGGCTCCTTCCTGTGCGCGCGCGAAGCCTTCCGAATGATGAAAAACCAGGACCCGCGCGGCGGGCGTATCATCAACAACGGATCGATCTCGGCTCACGCTCCGCGGCCTGATTCCGTGGCCTACACGACCACCAAACACGCGATCACGGGTCTGACCAAGTCGCTGTCTCTGGACGGCCGCCGCTACGATATCGCCTGCAGCCAGATCGACATCGGCAACGCCCGCACCGAGCTGGCCGCGCCCATGGCGAAGGGAATTCCCCAGGCCAACGGCCAGATTGCCGTCGAACCGATGATGGACCTCGAGCATGTGGCGAGTGCGGTGCGCTACATGGCCAGCCTGCCGCTCGACGTCAACGTGCAGTTCATGACCATCATGGCGACGAAAATGCCGTTCGTGGGACGCGGGTGAGGTCCGGCTTTTCTTCCAAGTAAGTTGGTTCATTTTCGGTGGGAGCGGCTTTCCAGCCGCGACGATCGAGGCTGGAAGCCTCTCCCACAAAAAGCCCTTTTTGCCGATAAAGTGGCTGCGCGCATCATGATTTGCTTGACACTGGCAGCTGCTGTCCTACGATTCATTGTCGGAAACCGATGTAGATTGTCCGAAAGCTGAAGGTTACCAGATAAAAATCTATCCTTCGGCCTTCAGCCTTCAGCCTCAAACCCTGGCCCATGCATGTGGAGGATCATGTGAGCTCAAAGACCACGACAGCGCGAGGCGCCGGCCGCCTGCAGTTCCGCGGAGCGATTCTGGATCACTACCCGGACGTGCTGACCCCCCCGGCGCTCGACGCGCTGGAGGCTCTGGCAGGGTTCAACGCCGACCGGCGGCGGATCATGCGCGAGCGTATCGAGCGCCGCGCGGCGCGCTTCCGGGAGGGCCAACGGATCGGTTTCATGGATCCGACCGCCTCGATCCCGCGCACCGCGCTCACCGTGCAGCAGGCGCGCGAGGGTCGGTTCGAGGGCTCCGAGATCCCCCACGACCTGCAGCGCCAATGGGTTCAGGGAACCGGCCCGGCCACCCGGCCGCGTGCGACGGTGGAAGCCGGCATCCGCAACGTGGCCTATGCCCTGCTTTCCGGCGCCGACGGCTGGATGTTCGACGGGGAGGATGCGCTCGGCCAGGTGGATGCCATGTCGCTCGACAACCAGCGCAACCTCATGATCGCCTTCGCGCGTCAGGAGCCGTTTCTGCGGGCGGCCGAAACCGTCGCCGCGGAGATGAACGCATGGTCCAGGGGCTTTTTCAGTCGGGAACTCATTTCCGACTGGAAGAAACAGCTCGATTTCACGACCCGCATCTATCGTCCCCGGGGTCTGCACCTCGACGACCGCCATGTGCGCGACCGGGACGGCTCCGGCTTCTCGGCCGCGATCGTCGACGCCGCCCTCTACGTCGTCAACAATCACCGGACCTTGATCAGCGAGGGCCGTTCGATCGTCCTTTACCTGCCCAAGATCCAGACCGCCGAGGAAGCCGCGCTGTGGAACGACATCCTCGGCGCGCTCGAACAGCATCTCGGTCTGGCGGTCGGCACGGTGAAAACGTACGTCCTGGTCGAGCAGCTCGAGGCCTGCTACCAGCTGATGGAAATCCGCGCCGCGCTCGGACGCCGCTTCGTCGGCTTCAACACCGGCCGCTGGGACTACATCAACAGCGTCGCCGACGCGCTCGCCTGGGACCCGGGCTTCCACAACCCCAACATCGACGCCATCACCATGAAATACGGCTACATGCGGGTCTATGAGGACCGGGTGCGGCGCGCGGTGAACACGCCCGACCGCAACGGCCGCTGCGCGCTCTGGCAGGGCGGCATGCAGCCCAACATCCCGGTCGGATCGGAAAAAGGCATCGCGGTCGGAATGAGGCGCGCGGTGGCCGGCGGCGAGAGCGAGCAACGGGCAGGTGCCAGCGGCAAGTGGGTGGCGCACTGGAGGATGGTCCACATCGTCCGATCGGTCTGGGAGAAAGCCGGCGCCGACAACCAGCTGGGGCGCGCTTTTCCGCCGCTCACCTACGAACAAAAGGACGCCGACGACCTGATCCTGCTCGAACCGGCCCCGCGCACGGTGCGCGGGGCCCGCGATCTGCTTTCGATCGCGCTGCAGTACGGCAACGCCTTCGGCCGGGGGTTCCAGGCCGCGGCGCTCAAGCCGGCCGACTACTTCGGCAACGACGACGAGCTCTACCTGATGGAGGACATGGCGACCGGCGAGATCCGCCTCAGTATTCTCTGGGAGTGGCTGCACAAGCAGGCACGCTTTACGGACGACGATCCGCCAAGCGGCGTAAAAGCAGGCGACGCGTTCACGCCTGCATTTTTCGAGCGACTGATGGAAGAAGAATACGAGAAACTGCACAGGGCGGGAAACCGGGACGTCCACGACGATTCGAAGGCGACCACCCTGCCGATCGCCCGCGCGATCGTCGAGCGCTATGTCATGAGCCCGATCAAGCCGCCCTGGTGCATCGACCTGCTCAACCTCAATCTCAACAACCACGATCTCGGCCGCGCGCGGGAGCGCATCGAGGAATATCTGGACGCCTTCGGCCGCGACGGCACGCGAATGACGGAGAACCCGGACTTCTGCGCCGCTTGACGGCGCAGGTTTCAGGGTTCGGGGTTCAGGGTTCAGGAAAGAGACGACCGCCAGGGACTGATCGCCAAAGGCGGGATTCGGTCCTGCCGGAAGAGGCCGTGCATTAAGGCATCCGGCATCTGTGGATTTCCTGAACCCCGAACCCCGAACCCTATCCACCTTGAGCAGCTGCGCTGCCCCTTAATCGACGATCCGCTGGCCCCACCCGATCCGCTCCTCGCACCACATGGCCACCGCCAGCATCCGTTCGTCCGCGCGCCTCGGGCCTATGATCTGCAGGCCGAGCGGCAGGCCGGTCGGACCGCGCCCGGCAGGGATCGTGACGGCGGGAACCCCGCAGAGCGAC
Source organism: Desulfobacterales bacterium (assembly GCA_025454115.1). Taxonomy (GTDB): domain Bacteria; phylum Desulfobacterota; class Desulfobacteria; order Desulfobacterales; family SpSt-501; genus SpSt-501. The sequence continues at coordinate 15,821 of JALOPB010000123.1, forward strand.
CAGATCGTGCAGAAGGCCGGGTCACCGGTCTGAGTCAAGTCGGCGGGCGCCTCCCCGCGGGCGGACGGGGTGAAGACGCCGTCAAAGCCGCCCAGAAAGGCATCCAGCTCCTTTGTGAATTGATCTTTTCTCTCCAGCGCCCGGGCCAGGTCGGCGTCCGAAATGCC
>JALOPB010000124.1 GCA_025454115.1 Desulfobacterales bacterium
CCCGGCGCCACCATCTCCACGCGTCTGAACTCCTTGGCCGGAACGGGGCCCTTGCCGTCCAGCGGCTCGCCCGTGGATGTCAGCACCCGGCCCAGAACGGCCTCGCCGACCGGAACCTGGGCGATACGGCCTGTACGTTTGACGATATCGCCCTCCTTGATATGGATGTCTTCGCCCATGACGGCGACACCCACGTTGTCCTGCTCCAAATTCAGCACGAGACCGAGGATTCCTCCGTGGAACTCCACCAGTTCCAAGGCCATGACCTTCTCCAGGCCGTAAACCCGTGCGATCCCGTCGCCGACCGACAGGACGACGCCGGTCTCACTCAACTCCACCTTCTTTTCGTAGTCCGTGATCTGCTCTTTGATGATCTGGCTTATTTCTTCGGCTCTCAGTTCCATTAGGCACCCTCACCCTTTTTTAAAGATTCTCTCATGTTGAGTAATTGCGTCCTGATGCTGCCGTCCAACACAAGATCGCCGATCTGCGTAACCAAGCCGCCGATCAGGCGGTCATCCTGTTTCACTTCCAGGACGATTTTCTTGCCGGTGCGCTTCGACAGGGCATCCCGAATGCGTTCAACCGCATCCGAAGAGAGCTCGCCCGCCGAGGTCACGGTCGCTCGGGCCACGCCCTTCAGCTCATCCGCCAGCTTCTGGTAGAAGTCGTTGATGGCGCCCAAAAACCCCATCCGTCCTTTCTCAAAGAGCAGAACTAAAAACGATTCAACCGCCTGGGAAAGGGTCAACCGACCGATGAGCGACTGCAGGACTCGTTTGCGCGCCGCGCTTTCGTATAAGGGATTGGTGATGGCTTGCTCCAGCCGGCGATCGCCTGTCACGAGTGCCGCCACTGAATCCAGCTCCTTCCGGTAGCGTTCCGTCTGTTCGTCCTGCTGGCCGATCAGTAGCAGGGCTTTTGCATAACGCCTGGCAATCGCTAAGTTCTTCATGATGCCACCACCTTCTGGAGATAATCTTCGACCAGTTGCGATTGGTCTTCGGCCGTAACGTTCTGCTTCAGCAGTGCCTCGGCCCTCGCCAACGACTGCTCGAAGATTTCACGCTGCAAGCGCGCCTTGGTTTGCTCGAATTCATGCTCGATATTCCGGCGGGCCTGGATTTGAATCTTTTCAGCGGCCGATTCCGCTTCCTTGAGAATCCGAGCTTTGGCGTCTTCGCCCTGGCGAATGTAATCCGAGACGATACGGCCGGCTTCCTTCTCAAGCTCGCCTAACTTCTGGTTGCACTCGGCCAGACGCTTTTCAGCTTCGGCTTTCCGCGCCTCCAGATCGTTCAGTTGATTTTGGATGCCCTGCACGCGGCTGTTCAATGCATGCGGGATGGGCTTTCGCAACAAGAAAATCAACGCCAACGCCAAAACCGCAAAATTCATGATGCGGTACCAGTCGCTGCTGGAGAGCCCGCCGGAAGCGGCCCATGCCGCATCAGTCAATATGAGGACCACCCCAGCCCCCGCTAGAGCCCAACGCAGGCCGTTGCAAAGAAAACAGCCCTGCTGGCCAGAACTCGGAGATTTCATCACACTGTCCTCCCCAAAATTTTCTGCGTGATTTCCCTGGCAAACGCCCCGATCTGCGGTTGCAGGGCGTCGCGAGCGCGTTCGGCGTCGCCGCGTATTTTCCGGCGGATCTCCTCTAATTCGGCCAGCGCCTTGGAGTTGATCGATTCGATTTGCCGGCGCTCCTCTTCTTCAGCTTGTTTGACCAGGGTCTCTTTTTCTTTCAAACCCTTTGCGCGCGCATCCCGAACGGCTTTTTCAAAAGCCGTATTTTTCTCTTGGATGGTTTTGCCGGCGTTGTCGATGGCGGATTCCATCCCTTTGATCTTTTCGCGGCGCTCCTGGAGAATTTTGCGGATCGGCCGAAACAGCAGCAAGTTCAAGACAAAGATGAGGAAAACAAAATTGATGATCTGGATGCTAACCGACCAATCCGGGACGACCGTGACGCCGCCGCCTTCACTGGCGGCAACGACGGCAGGGAGCAATGCAAAGGTGAGGATTCCGACAGCAGAGAGCACCGCAGTGTGAAACCGACTCCAGTGCACGGCAAGGTAGCTCATAAAACCCACCTCCATTCCACATGTAAGCAGACTGCAGGGTCAGATGTTCACCTGGGATAAACCGGAAATGCGCGGTCTCTATAGCATCGCCTCGAAAGCTTGTCAAAGGTTTTTTCCAAACGCCGTTAAATCGGGTCTGACCGAATTTCGGGCGGCCGTCGGCCGCTTATTCCACTAAAAACCGCCGCATGCTGATGTTCATCAGCAAGCCGATGCAAATCGCAACGGTCAGCGTGGAAGAGCCTCCGTAGCTGATCAGGGGAAGAGGCACTCCCACCACGGGCATCAGACCCATGGTCATCCCGATGTTGATCATGACTTGCCAAGCCAGCAGCGCCGTAATCCCGATGGCCAAAATGTTGCCGAAGGGGTCCCGGCAGCGATGCGCAATGCTGAGCCCCCAGAGAATCAGCACCAGAAAAAGCAGAAGCACCGCCATCGATCCAATGGTTCCCCATTCTTCCGCCAGCACCGAAAAAATGAAGTCCGTATGTTCTTCGGGCAGAAACGAGAGTGCATTCTGGGTCCCCTGCAGGTAGCCTTTACCGGAGATCATTCCGGAGCCGATCGCAATCTTGGACTGGATAATATGATAGCCGGCACCCAGCGGATCCTGATCCGGGTTCAAAAATGTAAGGATCCGTTGTTTCTGATAGTCTTTCAGAAACGACCAAACGAAAGGAATCAGCGCACCTGCAGACGCCACCAGCAGGATGAGTGCCCGCCGTTCGACTTTGACAAACAGGGCCATCGTCACCGCGATCAGCGCCACCAGCCCGGCGGTACCGAGGTCGGGCTGGATGACGATCAGCGTAAACGGCAGACTGGTCATCAGCATGGGGCGGATCAACTCCTTCAGGCTGAAACCGCGCGGGTCGGAACCCTTCGAGAAGTATTTGGCCAGCACCAAGACCATGGCGATCTTGATCAGCTCCGAGGGCTGAAGGTGAACCGGTCCCAGAGCCAGCCAGCGCCGGGACCCCCCCGCGAGCTTACCGAACACGACGACTCCCAGCAGCAACAATACGCAGACGATGTAAATGGGATGCGCCCAGCGTTCCAGAACTCGATAGCTGAAAGAAAAGGACGCGGTCATGACGATGACTCCGAGCGCAAACCAGATCATTTGCTTGTAGAAAAGAACCTTCTGGGCGGCCGGGGGAGGATCGGCCGTCACGGCGCTGTAAACCGTTGTCAGTCCCACCGCGCCCAGCAGCAGGACAATCAGCAGAAGCCCCCAGTCGAAGTTGTGAATGAGACGACGATCAATCATCATGCTTACCCGTTGCCGCCGATAACGACCTTCACGCCATCGCCGGCCAACCGCTGGCCGTCCGGAACTTTGCGCAGATAGGTCCTCACCATTTCCCGCGCGATGGGGCCGGCCGCGCTCGAGCCATGCTCTCCGTTTTCCACGACCACGGCCACCGCCAGTTTCGGGACTCCCGCCGGCGCGTAGCAGACAAACCAGGCATGCGGCCGGAGGTGAGGAGGGGTATAGTCGTCGCCGCTGTCCTTGCGGCCGACCACCTGGGAGGTGCCGGTCTTCCCGGCGATTTCAATGTCGGGCAGATGCACCCGGCGGGCGGTCCCACGCTCGCCGTTCACCGCCGACCAGATGCCTTCTTGAACGATCTTGAGGGTTCGCGGGCTGACCGGCAGGCGCCCGGCTTCTGGATGAGCCGCCTGGAAAACGACCTCCCCTTCCACCGTCTCCACGCGCTGTAAAATGGTCGGCCGGCAACGAATGCCCCCATTACCCACCGCCGCAGTCAGCAACGCCATCTGCAACGGAGTAGCTAAAACATAACCCTGGCCGATGGACACCGACAGGGTTTCGCCCTCCTGCCAGGGAACGCCATACCGCTTCTTCTTCCACGCCGACGATGGAATCAGGCCGCGCGCCTCCTGGTCGAGCCCGATTCCGGTGCGCGCCCCCAGCCCGAATGCCTTGGCATACCAGGCCAATCGGTCCACGCCGAGGCGCTGGCCGGTGCGGTAGAAAAAGACGTCGCACGATTCGGCGAGCGCCCGGCGAACGTCGACCCGGCCATGCCCTTCTTTTTTCCAACAGCGGTAGTCCCGTCCGGCAAAATGCAGGAACCCGGGGCAGTCGAAAGTAGTGGTTTCGTCGATGGCTTTTTCTTCCAGCCCGGCCAGGGCCGTGACGATTTTAAACGTGGACCCCGGCGGGTATTCGCCCTGGATCGCCTTGTTTTCCATCGGCCGGAAGGGATGTGAAATCAGCGACTCCCACGCGTCCGAGGCGATTCCGCTCACGAACGAGTTCTGGTTGAAGGCCGGCGAACTGGCCAGCGCTAAAATATGGCCGTTCGACGGGTCGACGGCGACCGCCGCGCCGGCCACTCCGTCCAATAGCTCCTCCGTGCGCTGCTGAAGTTCGCGGTCGATCGTCAAAAATACGTTGCGCCCCGGTCGCGGGGAGACGGTCTGCAGAACCCGCATGATCTGGCCGTTTGCGTTGACTTCCACTTGCCGTCCACCGGGTTCGCCTCTCAGATAGTCTTCATAAGTTCGTTCGACCCCGAATTTTCCGATGGCGTCTCCGCTGCGCAGACCAGGGTGATCGCCGCTTTTAAGCTCTTCCAGGCTGACTTCGCCGAGGTAGCCGATGACATGCGAGGCGTTCATCCCATAAAGATAGTTCCGGCGCAACCGCACCTGCACCGACACCCCGGGCAAGTCCACCCGACGGGCTTCGACGGCGGCCAGCACATCCCGGCCGATATCCTGTTTCAGGAGCACTGGTTTAAACGCCCCCAGCCCCCGGTTGTGCTTGACTTTGGGCAGCAACTCATCGACCGGTGACTGCAGATACACAGCCAACTCGGACAGCACCCGTCCGACATCCCCGGCGTCTTTCGGGGTGAAGTTCACGTCGAAGGAGGGCCGGTTTTCGGCGAGCCGGGTCCCATGGCGGTCCAAGATCAATCCACGCGGCGGATCCACCGTCTGCAACCGAATGCTGTTGTTCATGGACAGTCTGTAATACTCTTCTCCCATGACGACTTGCAGGTAAATCAACCGTAAGAGCAGTACGACAAACAAGGCCAGCACCGTCAGCATAACTCCGACGATCCGCGGTTTGTACCCGTCCTGTTCGTCCGTTTTGAAGAATCGCTCCATGGGTCTCTCACGATTTAACCGCTTTGCGGTGGATTCGGAGTTTCAATCAGTTCGGCGGGGGTCCGATCGTGGCCTTCTTGGCCCGCCGGGACGAGTAGCGGTGGGCCGTGCGGATACCCCCCGCCAAGAACGGTCCGACCAGCAACACCCAACCGATCTGCTCGGTCACGACCCGCACCGCGAAGCTTCCGGAAAAATCTCCCTGGCCCGAGGCGCCTAGGATTGCAAAAAACAAGGCATTTTGGGTCGCGACGGCAGCGATCAGGATCAGCACAATCATGATCGGGTTCTCGGCCCGCACGACCGTTGCTGCCGCTCGCGCAGCGATAAACAGCCACACATACGATGTCAGGTATAGACCGAAAGGTCCTCCCGACAAATTATCCATTAGCACTCCCAGAAACACGGTGAAGGGCAGCGCCTCATGCAGCGGCCGAAACGCGGCGAGATAGACCACCACGGGTAGCACCAGGTCGAAGAGATAGCCGACAAATGCCAAGCGTGGAATGACCGTTGTCTGACAAATGACCATGAAGAGGCCGCAGGTGATATAGATGAAATAATTCATCAGTGCACCCCGGCGGAGGCGGGCGGCGACTCCAAGATGATCAGGACCTCCTCAAGCTTGTCGAAATCGACCGCCGGGGTGATCTGCACATCCTTAAAAAAATCGCCACCCTTAAAATCGACGGCCGTGACGGTGCCGATCAGCAACCCCTTCGGATACACCCCGTCGAAGCCGGAAGAGACGACCAGGTCGCCGACCCTCACATCATCGGCATGCAGGACATAGTCAAGATAACACTCGTCCCGCGAAGTCCCCTTCACGACCCCGCGCGCCCGCGTGCGCTGAACCAGGGCATCGGCGCCGCTGTTACGGTCGATGATCAGCATCAACCGGGATTGGCGGCCGGAGACCTCGACAATCTGCCCCACCACGCCCAGCGAACTGACCGCCGGCAGGCCCCGGCGCAAACCGTCGCTGCTGCCCTTGTCGATGATGACGGTCTTGAACCAGGCGGACGGATCTTTGCCGATGATCTCGGCGGCAATGGCGGGTGCCGGCAGCGAGCGTTTGAAACCGAGAAGCTCTCGAAGACGCTGGTTTTCCAACTCCAACTCGGACTGCTGGATAATTTTCTGATGAGATTTTCCGAGTTCCTTCAACAACCGCTGATTTTCTTGAGAGACGGATACCAGAAAAAAATAGTTCCACCAGCCGTCCTGGATGGTCTTCACGGCTCGCGTGGCCAGCTCCTGAAACGGAGCAACGAAGGCGATCATCGCCCGACCCAACCCGGAAGCGGCCGGGCGTCGGGTCGTAACCGCCAGCATGATGAGATTCACGGTAAGGAGCAGGATCCCGGCCAGGATCAAAACCGTCTTTTTAGAGAGCATAAGACTGGTTAATGGATAACGATTTCCTTGAGAAGGTCGAGATTATCGAGCGCTTTTCCGGACCCCAGCGCCACCGTTTCCAGCGGCCGATCCGCCACCGTGATCGGTAGGCTGGTCTCTTCCCGCAGCAGTTTGTCCAGGTTCTTGAGCAACGCGCCGCCGCCCGTAAGGATGATCCCGCGATCGACGATGTCCGCGGACAGCTCCGGCGGAGTTTGCTCCAGCGCAATTTTTACGGTTTCCACGATCGCGTCGATCTGCTCGGAGATGGCGACGCGAATCTCCTCGGAGTCGATGGAAAGAATTTTGGGGATCCCGGAGGCCAGGTCGCGACCCTTGACTTCGATGGTTTCCAGGTTTTGCGGATCCGGGTAAGCGTTGCCGATAGTGGTCTTGATGATCTCGGCAGTGCGTTCGCCGATCAGCAGGTTGTACTTGCGTTTGATGTACTGGATGATGGCGGAATCCATCTTGTCGCCGGCCACCCTCACGGAACGACTGTAGACGATGCCCTTCAGCGAGATGACGGCCACCTCGGTGGTGCCGCCGCCGATGTCCACCACCATATTACAGGTCGGTTCGGTGATCGGCAGCCCCGCGCCGATCGCCGCCGCCATCGGTTCTTCGATCAAGAAAACTTCCCGAGCGCCCGCCGATTCGGCGGACTCCCGCACGGCGCGTTTCTCCACCTGGGTGATTCCGGACGGTACGGCAATAATAATGCGCGGCCGGACGAACGTCCGGCGGTTGTGCACCTTGTGGATGAAATGACGCAGCATGGCTTCGGTGACTTCAAAGTCGGCGATGACCCCGTCGCGCATCGGGCGGATGGCCACGATGCTGCCCGGCGTCTTGCCGAGCATTTTCTTGGCTTCGATGCCAACCGATAGAACCCGGCTCTTGGCCCGGGGAATGGTGCTAACGGCCACCACGGACGGTTCGCTCAGAACGATGCCCTTGCCCTTAACATAAACCAGGGTGTTGGCCGTCCCCAGGTCAATGGCCAGATCATTCGAAAAGACTCCCAACAGTCCGTCAAAAAAAGACATAGCGCCTCATTTCTCGACGACGTCGCCACCCTTTCCACTTCAACCGCTGCCGTATCGACCGTTGCCAAAACAAACGGCGGCCCGCATGGCGAGGCATTCTCCCGCGCAGATACCCGCAACCCCGGGCGATATTGCCTGGGGTTGCCCCTATCATGCGGTGGGCTGGCACAACGCCGGTTTTCACATGTTATCTTTTTACTAATACCAAAACGGCGATGGGATCACAAGCAAAAAGTATCAACCGCGACGGCCCGTTAGCCGCATCAGGCTGTGCCCAGCAGGGTCTGTATAACCGCATCGTGGATCTGCGGCCGGAACCGGCGAATGGAAATGTTGTCCCGTGAGGGATGCACTCGATTGGTAAGCAGAATCACCGACAGCTGTTGG
>JALOPB010000125.1 GCA_025454115.1 Desulfobacterales bacterium
CGCGACGCCGCGGCGCGGGTGCTTGCCTTTCTCGGACGCCCATGGAGCCTGGCCGAGGGGCCCCCGGCGCTACCCCGCGAGCCGCATAGCCATCTCATCACCCCGCAGGGCCCATGCAGAGTGGGTCCGGCGCAATGAACCTCTTCAGCAAGGCATGACGATGACGGCCTTACGGATCTGTGTGCTTGGCAACAACGCCTGCGCCTGGGAAATCGCCGATCGGTTGGACCAGGCCCAGGTTCAGGTCCTTCTCGCAGCCCGCGATGGAGCGGGCGACCCGCGACCGTCCGCCGGCCGTCGCGATGCGCCTTCCCGCGTGGAAACCCTCTCCGGCGTTCGCCTCAGCGCCTGCAGCGGACAGCTCGGACGATTCGATCTGGTTTTTGAGCGCGGCGAGACGGTTATCCGGCAGACGGTCTCGGCCGTCGTCCTGGCCGAATCCGACGAACGCCGCTCCAATCAAGCGCTTTACGGCCTGAATCCGGCTGAGGGCATCCTGCCGCTGTCCACGCTTCTGGAAGCGGGCGGCCGCCCCCTGCGGGCGGCCCTGCAGCTGCAAAATGAGCACGGCGCGCAGTGCTGCATCCTGACCCGCAACCTGAAGGTGGCCGGAGAGGGGCTCGAGGCCCTCTCGCGGGAGGCCAGAGCCGCCGGGGTGTTGTTCTTCAAATTTGCGAACTCGGAGCCCACGCTGCTCCAGGCCGAGGATGGCAGCGTCCGCATTTGCTTCATCGACGATCCGACCGGAAAAGAATTCGTGCTCACGCCGGACCTGGTCGTTGTCGATGAAACCGTCCGACCCTCGAACGCTGCGATGGAGCTCGCCCGCATCCTGGGAATTGAGTCCGACCCGGCCGGATTTGCGCAGGCCGACAATGTGCATCGCCTGCCGGCGGCGACCAACCGGCGCGGGATCATGGTCGCCGGCCCGGTGCGGTTCGCCGGAACGGACGCGGCCGTCGAAGCATCCAACGCCGCCCTGGAGGCGCTGTTCGGCCTGGCGGCCGCCACCGCCGATGAGTCGACGGCCGCCCGGATCGAGCCCGGCCGATGCATCCGCTGCCTCACCTGCCTGCGGGTCTGCCCTTACCGTGCGGTAGCGCTCAACGGACGTCCCCAGGTGCTGCCGGCCGCCTGCGAGCGCTGCGGCATCTGCGCCGCCGAATGCCCGCGGGAGGCCATCCGCATCGCCGGACTTGAACATGCGGATCTCCACCGCCTCATTGCCGCCGGGCCGACGGCCGACCCGGCCGGCGACGGCCCCTGGCTGGTGGCTTTCTGCTGCCGGCGCTCGGCGGCGCCGGCGCTTCGCGCGGCCGCTGCCGACAGCTGCTGGGACGCGACGCTCAACATCATCGAAGTGCCCTGCGCCGGCTGCATCGCTCCGGAGGTCATCCTCTCGGCCTTCCGCCAGGGAGCTGACGGCGTCCTGGTCCTCGCCTGCCACGCGGACAACTGCCACTCGCGCCACGGCAACCACCTGGCGCAGCAGCGCGCGGAGCTGTCCTCCGCCTTCCTCGACCGCTGCACCCTTCGATCGAGCGATCGGCCGCGCTGGCCGTTCATGCAGGATGTCTGCATGACCTGCGGCATGTGCGCCTGCACCTGCCCCGTATCGGGCGTGGACGGCTTCGATCCCCGCAAGGTCGTACGGTTGGCCGCCATGGGCCTGGAACAGGAACTGGTGGAATCCCGCTGGCCCTGGATCTGCACCATGTGCGGGAAATGCGAACAGGGGCTTCAAGCCGCCCTTGAAACCGGCAACAACCTGCGGCTGCCGAAAGACGACTTTCTTTTCATCCTGGAGGACGTGGCCGGAGAAATCCGCGAAGAGCCGGGCTTCGAAGGGCTGCAGGTGCAGGTGGATAAAAAAGGCGCCCGCGTGCTGACCACCATCCACAACAAACTGGTCAACACGCACACCGAAGACCTGAAACACTGGTGGAAGATCTTTCACGCGGCTGGAGAAAGCTGGACCGTTTCATCCGAGAACTGGGAGGGAACCAGCTGGGGCTATTTCACGGGTGACGACGACGCCATGAAAACCATGGCCGGCCGGATCCTGAACCAGATGGAGGCGCTCGAGATCAACACGCTATTGTGGCCGGAGTGAGGCCACGCCTACCTCGCAACCCGGTCCGGGTTCGAAGCTCACTTTCCGGAAGCGTTGAAGAAGTACCGCTTCGTCACGGTGTTCGATCTGCTCATGGACTACATCCGCGAGGGCCGGATCCGGCTCGACCGCAACCGGTTTTCCGGGCTCGCCACCTACCACGACCCCTGCAACTACGGTCGCAAGGCCCACATGCGGTTCGGCCACGGATTCTTCGAAGAACCGCGCTGGATCTTGAGCCAGTGCGTTGAGCGCTGGGTGGACCTTTATCCCAACCGTTTGAACCAGACCTGCTGCGGCGGAGGCGGCGGCACCCTTACCACCGGTTACAACGACGAGCGCGTCTTCTACGGCCGTCGCAAAATGGAGCAGATCCGGGCAACCGGCGCGGAGATGATCGCCGTGCCCTGCCACAGCTGCCATGGCCAGCTGGAGAATATCAAGCAGCATTACGGCATGGCCGACCTGGAAGTGAAATACCTGTGGGAACTGGTGGCGGACGCCCTGGTGATCGGATAACCCCGTCTATTTCCACCTTCCGCCTTCCAACTTCTCCCTTCCGACCTCCGCCCTCCAACTTCCGCTCTCCTCCTTCCGCCTTCCGACCTCAGCCCTCCCCCTTCCGACCTCCACCGTCCCTCTTCCAGCTTCCATCATTGCTTTTTTCTTGACTCCATTACATTGTAGCTTTAATGTAGCTTATACATAAATACTATCTTGCTTGAGATCACCGACAACATTAGATCGCCGAGGTCTGTCCGAAAAAACGAATGCTCCGCCCGCCGACTGCCGGGACTTTCGGACGAAAAGGAAAAGCGATAACCCGCGCCTTCGGCACTGTTTGCTTGATCGTGAGGAGAAACCTTGACGTGGCAGAAGACAAAAAGACGGCCCTGAACCTCCCGGACGAAAATGATGAATCCGTCGGTGATACCGATGCCGGCCTGCCGCCGGCAAACTTGAGTACCCGGGTCAAATTCGAAATCTTCGGTGAAGAAATGATCGAGAAGCGGGTAAAGGCTAGCGGCAACAGCGGCAGGGTCTATCTGCCTCCGGACTGGGTCGGACACAAAGTGAAAATCATCCGGATCGACTGAAGGGAGAGAACGCCTCCGTGGAGAACATGCGCATTCGCAGACTGAAGAATGAGGACGCCGACGAGGTCGGCCGGATATACACGGCGATCACCCGCAAACCGGTCAGCGTCGATTTCAAACGCGTCGTAGCGGACCACGCCGAACGCGAAGACAGCGCCTGCTTTGTCGCCGAAATCGCCGGGAAGGTGGTCGGCTTCATGATCACTTATATTCTGACCGCGGGGTTCGGGATGGCCCAGAGCGCCTGGATCGCCACCATGGGGGTCAGCCCGGACCAGATGGGCCAGGGGATCGGCGCCGCACTGGCCCAGGAGACGTTTGACTTCTACCGCGGCCGGGGTATCGAAAACGTCTATACATCGGTCCGCTGGGACTCAACCGACATGCTGTCGTTCTTCAAGACGCTCGGTTTCGATCGCAGCAATTTCATCAACCTGCGCAAAGTGCTTGAATAAGTAGCGTGCCAGCACGCCTCGTCCTCATCCGGGTTTTCGATCGGCTTTTACGCACAGGGCATAGGCGAACAGGGCCGCGCCGACGGCTCCGGCGATCTGAGTGTCCCATCGGGTCTGCATGCGCTCGATGCCGATTTTTTTCATCAACCGGTCCATGACGCCGCGGTTCTTGGCCATGCCCCCTGTCACGGCAAAGCCGGGCTTCACCCCGACCCGCTCCACCAGCGCGAAGATCCGATCCGCCATGGCCTTGCAGTAGGCGGCGAGCACCTCCCCCTGAGTCCGGCCCTGGCGCAGCAGACCGGTGGCTTCCGACCGGGCATAGACGACGCAGGTGCTGGAGACCGCAGCGGGTTCTTCGCCTTCGAATTCGAAGGAGCGCTCGCCGACGTCGCTGATGGGCACCCCGAGCAGATCGGCCAGGACTTCCATGCCGCGACCGGTTCCGGCCGCACACTTGTCGTTCATCAGGAAATTCGTAACCCGGCCATTCTCATCGCACTGGATGCACTTGATGTCCTGCCCGCCGACATCCAGCACCGTGCGCACCTCGGGACCGTAAATGAAGCTCGCGCCGCGGGCGTGGCAGGCGATCTCGGTGATGGTCCGGTTGGCGAAAGGCACGTTCACGCGACCGTAGCCGGTCCCGATGCGGTAACTCAGACGGTCCTCGGGCATCCCGACCGCTTCCAGAGCGTACGCGAGCACCCGGCGGGCGCTGTTCGGGCTGTCGGCGCCGGTCCGCATGCTGCCGTAACCCAGGATGAGGCCGTCGGCTACCAGAACGGCCTGCGAACTGACCGAGCCCACATCGATACCGGCCGTGACGAACCTGGCCCCACGCCAGCCCAACTCGGGATTCTTCCAGCTCGACTCCGCCCAACGCCAGAATTCAGGGGTCTCATCCTCAACCATGAACGCCCACCTCGAGATGAAATCGGTGCGGCACGCCCTTGCCGCCCCTATAACGGCTGCTCTCACTCGTGCAGCTTCAGCCGAGGTCCGGCGGCCGCCAACACGGCCGCACCCACGGCGGCGCCGAACTCCGGGTCATCAGGCGTGTAAATCCGGCTCAGCTTGAGTTGCCGCCGCATGGCGGACACGAAACCCGGGCCGCGGGCCAGCCCCCCGATCAAGACCACATCTTCATGAAGACCGACCCGCCGGATGATCGAAACGATCCGGCCGGCGATGCAGTCGTGAATGGCTTTGCTGATATCCGCCTTGGCCGTATTGGAATGAATCAGGCCGACCACTTCGGATTCTGCAAATATCACGCACTGGGCGTTCAGGGGGATCTCCCGATCGGACTGCAGGCAGAGCGCCCCCATCTCCTCTACGCTCACCTCAAGCGCCCGGGCCATGGCATCGATGAAGGCACCGGCACCGGCCGCACACTTTTCGTTGATGGCGAAGTCCACGGGATTGCCCTGATGATCCAGCTTGGCCGCCCGCCCTTCTTCGGCGCCGACATCGACCACCGTGCGCGCACCCGGAAAGAAGTAGAAGGCCCCCCTGGCCATGGCCTTGATCTCGTTCACGCATTCATCGGCGATCTTGACGGCGTTCTTCCCCGAACCGGTTCCGCAAATCCGCCGGATGTCGGCGCGGGTGATGCCGGCCTGCTGCATGGCCCTGTTGAACGAGCCTTCAACCGCCCTCGTCAGATCGAATCCGGTCGGCGCCAAGCCTTTCCCCACGATCGCCCCATCCTTCATGATGACGGCCTTGGTGTTTTTGGCGCCGCAATCAATTCCGGCCACAATCATCATTCCATCTTCCCCCTTCCGACTTCCGACTTCCGCCTTCCCCCTTCCGACTTCCCCCTTCCGACTTCCGAACTCCGCCTTCCCCCTTCCGAATTCTCTCTTCAATCGGTCTTCATATAAAAGCGCCACCTGCACATCACCCCGTCCTGCCGGGGATCGGGCGGGGCGAACAGGCAGCGGGTCTCGATGAGCGGATCGATCTGCCGGGCAAAACTGCTGAACTCGCGGCGGTGCATTTCGCGGCAGTTGTATTCCTTCAGCCCACGGCGTATCCGCGCTTCCTGGGTGGGACAGGACGGCACCGTGATCAACACCTCTTCGGGACTTTCGGCAATGCGATAGTCCACCAGGATGCACCAGGGCCAGTAGCGCAATGCAGCCACGAATCCCTTCAAACCTCGTTCGGCGATCTCGAACCGTTTGACGAGGTCCTTCGCAGCCATGGCTGCGATGCGGTCCCACACCCGTTCGTTCAGCCGGTCGGCGGTGGCTTCGTCGAACTGCTCGGCGATGTTGAGGTACCAGAACGAATCCATCACCCGGTAGTGCCACAGGAGGAAGCGGATGTATTGCTTGAGCTGCCGGGCATCCATCGATTCGAATAGGGTCAGATTCATGTCGGTTGGCCTTCAGACGGTCTCACAGGGTTTCGGGTGGTCTTTCAACTTTCAGGAACCGGGGCAGGAAAGCTCCGGCCAGGATCAATCCCCCGACCAGGGAGACTCCCAGACCGAAGGACCAGATGTCGCCGATCACGCCGATCAGCGTCGGAACGACCCCAGCCCCGATCATGAACGCCATGGGAGTGGTGAAGGAGACGGCAATGTTGCGGGCGCTCGGGGGCACCACCATCCCGAGCGCCGCGAACCCCGCCGGAAAAAAGCAGACGGCCACCATCGGCTGCATGAAAACGACGGCCGACACCCAGGGGGTCGGAGACAGGCCCAGCATCAGGGTGAAGCCGCCAGTAAGCAGAAATACGATGCCCAACGTCCGCTTGGGACCGAACCGGTCGGTCACCCATCCGCCGACCAGCGCCATGACCAAGCCGATCAACCGGGAGAAGGCCACGACCGTATTGGCGAAATCCCGCTCGAAACCGTGTTCGTTCACCAAATAAAGCGGCAGCATGGTGTAGATGCCCAGCGTGCTGCTGATGCCGAGGCTGAACAGCAGCACCATCAACCAGAACGAGGGCGCGCCGGCCAGGGCACTCAGAGACCTGAAGTTGGGCGCCTCCCCCGCGAAATCGCCGGCACGGCTCCGGCTGGCGAACACGAGCGTGATCAGGACCGTTGCGGCCCCCAGCAGCACCAGCGCGCCGCGCCAGGAGAACCAGATCAACACCGCTTCGGCAAAAAGCGGCGCCGCCACGAAGCTCAGGTTGGGGGCCAGTTCGTGGATGGCGATGGCCTTGCCCCAGTGCGGACGGCCGACGAAACCGGTGAGCGTGGCGATCCCGCTGGGAAGGTACAGGCCCGCCGCCAGGCCGAGGACCACCAGACTCCCGCGGATGGTCCACAGGCTGCTGCTGGCAGCGATGACCAGCAGGATCAGGCCGACCAGAAGGCTGGAGAGCACGATGACACCCCGGTGCTGGAGTCTCGCGGAAACGAAGCCGGAGCCCATCAGCGATATGAAATAGCCGATCGAAATCGTGAAGAAGAGCGAACCGGCCGCACCGTGCGAAATTCCGAGTTCCGCCTCGATGGCCGGCATCAAAGGCGCCTGGATGATCCGCGCCATAAAGTTCAGAAAAAAAATGGTGGTCAGCAGCAGGAGCGGCCCCACCAGTGTGCGGAACGGCTCTAGGCGCATCCCGGGATCGGTCGAGTCCGTTTCCTCCGAGCGCGCGGGTTTCATGAGCCGGGCACCGCCCCACGGGCCGAACGGGTGTCCGATAAAAGCAATGCATCGGCAGGGGTCCGCAGCCCTCCACCCGCCCGGACCTGGATCAGCTCGGCCACGATGCTGATAGCAATTTCCTGCGGCGTCTCCGCGCCGATGGCAATCCCGATAGGGCAGTGGACCCGCCGGAGGTCTTCCGCTGCAACCCCTTCCTCCATCAGCGCGGCATAGATCAGATCCCGTTTGCGTCTGCTTCCGATCATGCCGAGGTAGGCCGGTCGGGTCGTCAGCGCCACCCGAAGAGCGTCCCGGTCATGGATGTGCCCGCGCGTTACGATCACCAGGTAGGTTGCCGGTGTGACAGCGATCCGATCGAAGGCCTCGGTCAGCGGGCAAACCAGGATCCGCTCCGCATTCGGAAACCGCCCGGCATTCGCGAACTCCTCGCGGTCGTCGATCACGCATACGCGAAAATCGACCGCGCGGGCGAACGGTGCGACGAACGTCGAAATATGACCGGCCCCGAACAGCACGAGCACCGCTTCGGGTTCGACCGGCTCCACGAAGACCAACGGACCTGCGCCGTGCGCCGTCGTCTCGAGCGCAAACCGGCGGGTGCCGGCCCATTGTTTCGGGTCGACGCCGGCCGCCTTGAACCGCTCGGGGGCATCACCGATGACCCGGCCCGTTTCGGTTACGATCGCCCGCAGCACCCCGCGCCGACCTTCCGCCAGGACCGTAACCAGCACCCCGCGCCGACCCTGGGCGGTCATTTCGTCCAGCGCCTGAAACGCGGAGGCGGCGCCGGTGTCCTCGGAAGATACGGGTTCGATCAGGACGTCCACATTTCCGCCGCAGATCATCTCGCTGGCCGCAGCGTCATCGCCCGTCAGACGCACCTCCAGCACAGCCGGCCGGCCGCTGGTCATCACCTCATGGGCCTTGCGAAGGACCTCATGCTCCAGAAGCCCGCCGCCGATCGTCCCCACCGTCCGCCGGTCGGCCCGGACGAGCAGTTTCGCCCCCACCGTCCGCGGAGCGGAGCCGGTCTGGCGGATAATCCGCGCCAGAACGCAGGTTTCCCCGGCTTTCAGGGCCGGCTGAAGTTGCTTGTAAACATCGATCATTCCATACACTCCTCAAGCACGGCAATGGTTCAATCGGCGCGTGCGCGTTCGCCGGCAAGCCGCCATCTCTCAAAAATCGACGTCAGCTCCGATCGAAGACATCCGCTACCGGCGGATCATCCAACACCCGGCCGACGACCGTCCGTTGGATCGGAGCGTCACCGATTCGCCCGAGCAGGTCAGCGATCCGCCGCCCGGCCGCCCTTCGCCCGGAACTATCGGCCCGGTTCAAAAACGCCATGCAGCGGCTGTCGGCAGACGCCCCCTTCAGCACGCCGGACCGGTGCGCCAGGGCCGCTGCAACGGCTTCCTCGGTGATGGCTGCGCCGGGCGCCAGACCCGTGATCCGTGAAAAAACCTCCGGACGAAAGACCCACTGCTCGGTCAGCGGGTTGCCGACCGCCTGCAGCCCGACCATGCCCACCACCCATCCGGATCCCGACGGTATCACCGGCTCATGCGCAGCGGGCGCCTTCAGCGGACGGCCGGCGGCGCCGTCCGCTTCGACGATGATCCAATCGAATGCTCGCGACGCCTCCAGCCGGTCGATTTCCTCCGGGGCCAAACCGGAAAGCTTGCCGGATTCGGGATCCCGGCCGGCAGCGGCGGCAATATGCCGGTATTGTCTCAGCGGCCGGGCCGCCTGCTTCAGGATGCCATCGGCCGTCGGCGCCAGGATGCAGAGGGCGCATTGGTTCGGCGTAGGCGGATGGATGCGGGTGGAGGTGGTCGTTAAAACGGTCCGACCGCTCCCGGCCAGTTCGTGCGCCAGACGGTACATCAGGCTCGTCTTGCCGCCCGCCCCCACCAGACTTACCATCCCGCCGCCGGCCAGGAGCAACGCATCCGCCAACCCATGCGACATGTCGGGCGCCACCTCCATCAGCAAACCGGACGCAAAACCGATGCCTTTTCTTATATCCAAACGGCCGGAATTCAAAGCAGGTTTTTCAATTGTTAAGCCGGCAAGTGGTGCTAATTCAGCCGGGGCCCGGCGGGGCGGCTTTTCGCCCGTAGCGCGCCGCAACCATCCGTTCAACAAACCAGCGTACGGCAGCAAGCTCGCCTCATATGTATCCAGACAGCCCCGGAAGGCTGATGCCCACGAAGCCATCGACCGTCTCTGCCTGTGCGCGGTTCCTATAGACGGCTTGGGGGCGTGGCAGGATCGCCTAGCCGTCCCGCCGACGAGTACAAAGCCGAATCAGACATATTTTGTTGACGGAGTGATAGCATCGGAACTTATGGATTTGTTTTGGATTTCGGATTTTACGCTTGGAATTTTCGAATCGGGGCGTGCTCGCGCTACCATCCCGCGGGCCGGTTGAATCTTCTGTGCCATTTTACCGGTTGTACGTCCTCAGGACGGCTTCCAGGACCGAGCCGGCAATGGACCGGGCCTTGTCGGAGATGGTGCAGCAATGGTCGACGTTTCCGCGCGGATCGATGTCGCCGATTTTAAGGCCGGTGGTCACCCATGTGCCGGGGCGGAGCAGCCCCCGCAGAACGCCATCGATGCGGCCGACCTCCGTTCCCGCGACGTGCCCCACGGCCATGCCCTTTTTGACCCAATCTCCGATCCGGCAGGATGACATAAATTCACCTTCGCTCGGGGCTCTCAAGACCCGGTCTTCGGTGACACCCTCGACCGCCGCCGGGATGCCGGTGTTGGGTTCGGCCGACCCGGTCGCGAGGATGCGCCCCAAGTGGTGGCCGCGCCGGGTTTCGACCACGACATGGACGTCTTCGCCGGCCGTAAACCCCGGCCCCAGGCCGATGACCAGCGGCGCATCGCTTAAACGGGTGCCGAGATTCTGCTTGGCCAGAATGGCATCCACCAGCACATCCGGTCGGATGCCGTGCAGCGTTGCCGCTTCCGGGTCGACCATTACAGCGATCTGGCCCTGAGCCCAGATGCGGCGAACCTGCTCGGCTCCCGCAGCCTTCACCGCCCGGACACCTTCGACCGTCTTGCAACCGGCGTAAACCGCTTCGCTGAAGGCGACCTCGCGCCGCACGGCGAGCGGCATGGCGGTTTCCGTCATCACGATCCTTCGGATGTTGGCCATGTACAATCGCCAGGCCGCGGCGCTGGCCATTTCACCGGCGCCCTTGATTCCTATGACAAGATTGGAGCGCATGTTCGGAACCTCCGCGCGGGCATTTCCCCGGCCTGCTCAAAAGCGTCGATCCACTGCCGCACCCGGGCCTCTCCGTATGTCGCTTGCATGGCGGTCAGAATCCGCTCGTGCGGGATGTCCGCAAACACCCCATGATCGGCCACGTATTCCATAAACTGGCAGCGGTCCTCGTTGAATGACTGAAAGATGGAATCGTCCCGGCCGTTGAATTCGAGCGGGGCAACCCGGTGGCGCCGACACAGCTCGGCGTTGAAGGCCGGGGTCGCCTTGACCCACCTGCCGTCCAATAGAAATTCGGTGTAGCCATGAAACACGAACACGTCCGAGCCTAAGTATTCCAGGAACTGCGGGGTCGTCAGATGGTTGCGTACATCGGCAAATCCCAGCCGTGAGGGGATCCCGATCGCTCGCCCCAACGCGCACAGCAGTCCGGCCTTGCCGATGCAAAACGCCCGCCCTTTGGCAAGGACGGTGCTCGCGCGAAAATGCTCAGACTTGTAAAACGGCAGATAGGGGTCATACCAAATTCCGTCGCGCACGTCGTAATAAAGCCGCACCGCAGCCGCCACCGGATCCCGGCTGCCATCGGCGCCGGCCACTGCGCGGGCATGGGCCTGAACGCTCGGGTGATCGCTGTCGATGATCGCCGTGGGGGCGAGATATGCGTAAGCGGTCGATTCGATATTCATACCCTATCCCTATTCGGCAGGTTTCAATCAGCAGAAGCGGTGGACAATTGTTAAAAAGGTAACTTATAGTGTCGACGTATCCATCGTTTCAAGGAGGAATGATGAGGGATGGCTCCGTCGCCGGAATCGTACTAGCGGCCGGCGAAGCGAAGCGCTTTGGCGGCTGCAAGCAACTGGCGAAGCTACAGGGCAAACCGTTGCTTCAGTGGGTTTTGGACGCGGCGTTGGCTTCGGACCTGGATGCCGTCATCCTGGTCTTGGGCAGCTGCCACCGGAAGGTGCGGTCGGTGCTGAGGACCGAACTCGCACGCCAGCGTCTTCAGGTAGTCATCAACCCCGATTTTGCCAGCGGCCAAAGCACATCGCTTAAAGCCGGCCTTGAGCGTGTTCGCCACGAATATTCCGCTGCTATGTTTTTGCTTGCGGATCAGCCTTTCATCACCTCCGGTTTGATCAATCAGCTGCGGACGAGTTTCCTCCGCTCCAGCTGCCGAATCGCCGTGCCGGTCTTTCAGGGCCGTCGCGGCAATCCGTGCATTTTCGAACATTCGCTTTACCCGGAGATATGGCGGGTTACCGGCGATCGGGGCGCCCGGGAGCTCATTCACGCTCATCCGTGCGACGTCCTTGAAGTGATGGTATCCGATCCGGCGGTCTGCAGGGACATTGACGCCCCGGAAGACCTGGACCGCTTCACGGAGAATGCGCGATAAATCCCTTCTTCCGGTGATCATATTTCGATCAACCCGCTTGAAATACCAAGCCTACCGTTCCCAAGCGAATAGCCGTTCAAAACGTCGCTCGAACCGCAGTGCGGATCATTTCACCAGGCCCGGTAAAAACGTGGCAATGCCGGGAAAAATCGTCAACAGCACCAGACACAACAAGCAAGCTAAGAGGTAATAGCTCACGCTTTTGTAAATGGTAGCGATGGCGATGTCCGGCGCCAATGCTTTTACGACATAGACATTGACGCCGACCGGTGGCGTGATGGCTCCCATGGTGGTCACCATGGTGAGCATGATGGAATACCAGATCGGGTCGAACCCCAGACGGACCCCCAGCGGGAAAAAAATCGGGATGGTCAGCACCAGGAACCCCAGCGAATCCATGAAGCAGCCGCCGACCAGGTAGATCAGCAAAATAATGGCCAAAACGACATGAGGCGAAACCGGCAGGCCGGCGGCGTATTCGGCGACCTCGAAGGGCAGCCGGGTGACGGCTAGAAACCGACCGAAGATGATGGCGCCGGCCACCAGCATGTAAACCATGCAGGAAATTTTAAGCGTTTCCGTGAAAGAGCGCAGGATTCCCTTCCAGGTCAAATGCCGCGTGATAAAAGCGATGACCGCCGTAAAGAAAACCCCCACCGCACCGGCTTCGGTCGGCGTGAAGATGCCGATGTAGAGCCCGCCGATGACCAATATAAAAATCGCCAGAGCCTCCGCGATCCCCCACAGCGATGCCAGTCGCTCACGTGCGCCGACCTTCGGCCCGGCCGGGCCGAAGTGGGGGTGGATGCGGCAGAGAACGATGATCGTCAGGATGAACAATGTGCCCAACAGCAGCGCCGGAAGGATGCCGCCCAGGAATAGTTTGGCGATCGACTGCTCGGTTTGCAGCCCGATGATGACCATTACGACGCTGGGCGGCATGACGGTTCCCAACGTACCGCCCGTGGCGATGGTCCCGCTGCTCAGCCGCGGGTCGTAGTTGTATTTTTTCATCTGCGGCAATGCGACGGTGCCCATGGTGGCGCTCGTTGCGGTATTGGACCCGCAGATCGCTGCAAACAATTCGTCGGCGCCGATGGTGGCAATGGCCAACCCGCCCGGCCAGTGTCCCATCCACTTGTAGGCGGAATCGAAGAGCCTCTCGGCGATCCCGGCATTGAAGGCCAGGTAGCCCATCAAAATGAACAGCGGAATCACGGTAAAACCGTACTTGGAGAAGGTGTTCCAGATGTCCGCGCCGATCATGTTGACTGCGGCCGGAACAGACACCGCCCAGGCAAAGCCGCAGAACCCGACGGCGGCCATCGACAGCCCGACCGGGCTGCCCAGAACAAACAAGACCAGCAACAGGATCAGGATTCCGACGACGCCGACAGCTGCGAGCTCCATCTTTTAGTGATCTTTCGGTGCCGGGCAGGTTGCTTTCAGCATTTCGACCGCCAAGACCAGGGCGATGAGAAAGCATCCGAAAGCGACCGCGTAGACAATGGGGTGATAGATGATTCGCAGGGTTTCGGTGAGCTCGCCGGTGCGCCGCAGCGTGTTCCCCCAGCGGACCAGCTGCCAGCCGGCAACTGAAAAGAAGACGGCCCCGATCAGCGCATTCACGATCTTCAGCGCATGTTGCATCTTCTTGGAAAACTGGGCCGTCAGGGCGTCAACGGCGATGTGCACGTTCTTCATCTGGCTGAATCCTAGCGCAAAGGCTGCGGCCACGGCTCCGAGAAACCCGATCAACTCAACGGACCCTTTGATGGGGGCCCAGATGAGCCGCATCCAGATGTTTCCGACGGTGATCAGCACGATGCCGAACAGGGCCGCGCCGGCCAGGATCATCAGGGCCTGGTTCAGACACTTGATGAGTCGATCGAGAAAGTTCATCACAGGGCGTCGTCCTCCAAGGACCGCGCGCAGGCGTCTATCCCGTCCGCCGAGGATAAGGGCCGGTCCCTCGGATTCGGCTCACGGCCCCTCACCGCAATGAATGCGTCCCGGCGCTGGCTTACTGGCTGTATTTCTTAATCAACGCTTGTATGTCGTTGATGATCTGCTCGCCGGCCAGACCCTTGGTTTTGGCCTCGGCGATCCATTTGGCCGTCAGTGGCTGCAGCTTGGCGTTCCAGGCCGACTTCTCCGCGGCGGAGAGGTTGACCACGCTCACCTGCTGGGTGGTCTTGGACCATTCCATAGCCTCTTTCACATGATTGTCCATGTAAGCCCCGGTCCACTCGGACTGCTCCACCCGCAGATCGTCGAATATTTTCTTCACATCTGCCGGCAGGGCTTCCCAGCTCTTCATGTTCATGATGACGGTAAAGGGGTAGATCGATGTGTCGGTCATGGTGACATGTTTGCACGTCTCGGCGAATTTGAAGTCCTTCATGACTTCCAGCGATGAAAAGAGGCCTTTGACAACACCCTTCTGCAGGGCCTCCACCGTCTCCGGCATCGGCATACCCACCGGGTTGGCTCCCCATGCGCTCAGGACCTCAGCCGCCCCGCCGGAAGCCCGCAGATCGAGGCCCTTGAGGTCTTCGAGCTTCTTCACCTCCACTTTGGACATGATGTTGTTGGGCGCCGTGGTAAACATGGCCAGGACTTTGACATCGGCAAACTCCTGGGGCTTGTATTTTTCATAAAGATCCCAGAGAACCCGGCTGCCGACTTTGGCGCTGGGGATGCCGAGCGGCAAGGCGGTGGCGTTGGTGACGATAAAACGGCCGGGCTGATAGGCCATGGAGGTGCAGCCGATGTCCGCAGTTCCGGCGATGACGCCGTCCAACATGTTCTTGGCATCCAGCAGGGTTCCTCCCGGAAAGGTTTGAACCGCCACTTTGCCGCCGGTGCGTTTTTCCACTTCCGTCTTCCAGCGCTCCATTTGCACGCATGGGAAAGTGGGGGCCGGCGGAAAATTGGCGTATTTGAGTTTGACGGCCTGCGCATTCGCCGCCGGCGGCGTCAATGCGCTGCAAAGCAGTCCAAGAGCCAATACACCGACTAAAAGAATCGCCAGCTTTCTCTTCATGATCAAGCCCTCCTCTATTTTTGGGGTTGGTGGATGAGCCGAACTCTCAACCGGCATTTCGCCCGCCGGGACATGCCTGGGTAGAACGGAGCAAATGATCATGCCTCGGACCCTATTCCTCAATTACGCACGCCGCGCTGTCTTCCGCCCCCTTCTGGATTCCGCACAGATCCAGTCCCTTCTTTTCGCGGATGGCGGCCAGGACCCGCTCGGGCGTAATCGGCAGGTCCTTGACGCGGACGCCGACGGCGTCGTAGATGGCATTGGCCACGGCCGGGGCCGTCGGCACGCAGCCCGGCTCGCCGATGCCCTTGGCGCCGTAAGGACCGTCCTTGTCGCGCGTCTCCAGCACCGGCGCCGCGATAGGCACCACGTCCCGGGCCGTAAGGATCTTGTAGTCTCGGAAATTGGGGTTCATGTTCTCCCCTCTTTCCATGATCACCTGCTCGCTCAAGGCGTAGCCGAGCCCCATCATCACGCCGCCGTACACCTGGCCTTCGAGCAGCATCGGGTTGATGGCCCGGCCCACGTCGTGTGCGGCCACATAGTTGAGCACCTTGACCTTGCCGGTTTCCTCGTCGACCTTGACGCGCACGCCGTGAACACCGAAGGTGTAGGTCATGGACATGTTCCCCCGGAAATCCTTGCCCATGTTCTCGTTGGCCGGATCGTAGAAACTTTCGGCCATGAGCATCTGGCCGCCGTGGCTGAAGTGCGCCTTGCGCAGCAACTTGCCGATCTCCACGTTGCGATCGGGTTCGTCCACATGCCGGATCTGCCGGTTGCCCAGCACCAGCTTCTCGAGCGGCGCGTAGAGTTCCTTGGCGGCCATCTCCAGGATCCGGGACTTGATCTTGCGCGCGGCCATCAGCGCGGCATTTCCGGCGACGAAGGTCGTGCGGCTGGCATGCGCGCCCACGTCCCAGGGGCAGATGTCCGTATCCGAGTGGATCACGTGGATGTCCTCGATGTTCAACCCCAGCTCTTCGGCCACGATCTGGGCGATTACGGTGTCGGAGCCCTGGCCCATGTCGGTCGCGCCCGTGAAGATATCGACCTTGCCGAAATCGTCCATCTTCAGCATCGCGCCGCAGCCGTCGGACTTGTAGACCCGCGCCCCGCCGCCCACATGAATCAGCGAGGCAATCCCCACGCCTTCGCCCGGCGATCTCGGCTGCTCCCAGCCGAGCTTGGCCTTCACGGCATCCATGCACTCGGTCAGCCCGCAGGTGGTGATGCGCAGGCCCTGGGTGGAGACGTCGCCCGGC
>JALOPB010000126.1 GCA_025454115.1 Desulfobacterales bacterium
ACCAGGGCCAGCGCCAGAAAGAGCAGCAGCGCGCCGAACAGGCTCAATTCCGGTGCGAAAAGCGCCCAGGCGGTCATGGCAACCCCTTGATGAAGGCGACCGACGCCGTGTCGATCACATCAAACAGAATCGAGGGCAACAGCCCGAACAGCACGATCACCGCCGCCAGGATCATGCGCGGGATCCCCAGGCCGAAGGACACGTCGGTTAGATGCGCGAATTTGTCGTTGGGCGGGCCGTAGAACGCCCGCTGCACGACCCGCAGCATGAAAAGCGCGCTCAGCACCAGTCCGCCCACGGCGAAGACGCCGCCGACCGGGTAGACCCTGAAGGCTGCAATGAACACCATCAGCTCGCCCCAGAAGCTGGCCAGGCAGGGCACTCCGACGGCGGTCAGGGCCGCCAGGATGAAGTAGCCCGAGGCGACCGGCATGATCCGGCTTAGGCCGCCCAGCTCCGGGATCATCTTGGTGTGGGTGCGCTCGTAGATGTAGCCGATGGCCGAGAAGAACAGAGCCGTCATGATGCCGTGGGCGAACATTTGGAAGACCGCGCCGTTCAACCCATCCACGGTGAGCGTCGACAGCCCCAGGCCGACGATGCCCATGTGCGAGACGCTCGAGTAGCCCACGACGAACTTCAGGTCGGTCTGGCTCAGCGCGGCTAGCGCGCCGTAGACGATGCCGATAACGGCCACGGTGGCCATCAGCGGCGCCCAGAACTGCCAGCCTTCCGGGCAGAGAAACATCCCGACCCGCAACACGCCGAAGGCGCCGATCTTCATCAGCACCCCGGCGTGGACCATGCTGACCGCGGTCGGGGCGGCCACGTGGCCTACCGGCGACCAGGTATGGAACGGCCACACCGCCGCCAGGATGCCGAAGCCGATATAGAGCAGCAAGAAAGCCAGTTTCTGGTCGGCGGCCGAAAACGTCCCCGGCTGCATCAGGGCCGTGATGTCGTAAGTGGTGCCGCCCGCCTGAACGTGCAGGAAGATGATCGCCGGCAGGATGAGAGCGCTTCCGGCGAGCAGGTACAGGGTCAGCTTCATCGCCCCGTATTCCTTGCGCGTGCTCCCCCAGATGGCGATCAGCGGGTACATGGGAAAAAGCGAAACGTCGTACCAGATGAAGATGAAGAATAGATCCAGGCTCATGAAGAGCCCGAACACCCCGGCGACCAGCAGGAAATAAAACGCATAGAACTCCTTTACGCGGTGCTCGAGTTCCCACATGGTGAGCACGCCGGTGAAAAATACGATCCCGGTCAACAGCACCATCGGCAGGCTGAACCCGTCGACGGCATTGAGATACTGGATCCCCATGGACGGCACCCAGGCCGCGCGTTCGACGAACTGCAGCCCGCCGCGGGCCGTGTCGTAACGCAGGAAGACCGCAATAGAGAGCACCAGGGTGAGGCCGGAGAAAACCGCGCTGATCCATTTGACCGCCGACCGGTTCTCGTCGGGGATAAAGAGGATCACGAGCAGCCCGGTCACGCAGCTGAGCAGGATGGCGGTCAGGTAGGGGAATCCGGTAAACTCCATAGCCGTCCTAAATGAAGAAATAAACTGCCATTAATGCGATGATCACGAACAAAACGATCAACCGGTACTGCACCATGCCGGTATGCAGGATCGACATGCGGCCGCCGCCGGCGGCGATGGCCCGTCCGAGACCGTCGACCGCGCCGTCGATGACCTTCTGGTCGTTGCGGGCGCAGAGCCTGGAGAGCAGGCGGTAGACGATCTGGTCGAGCAGCCACCGGTAGGCGCGGTCGATGTACCAGCGCTCGCTGAAAAGCGCATGCAGCGGCGCGACCCGTTCGACAAATCCGATCTGCCCGGCACCGCGGCGGCCGAATTCGATCCAGGCCAGGAAAACGGCAGCGGCGCCAAGGCCCAAGGCTGCGTAAGGCAACCAGGCATGGTGAGTTGCGGCCGGCACCGATTCAAAGGGTTTCAGCAGGAATTGCGCTACAGCGTGCTCGCCGAACCCCAGGCCGATCGTGACGGCGGCCAGGATCACCAACGGCCAAGCCATCACGGCATAGCCGTCGTGGTGGGCGGGTTCCGATTCGTGGGAATGGACCGTATCCGCGCCACCCTGGGCCGGAAACAGAATGATGAAAATGAGCCGGAACGTATAATAGGTCGTCAGGAAGGCGCCAAGCAGGCCGGCGGCGACCCAAAGCGGATTCGGCAGGTCGGCCAGCGCACCGAGAATCAGCTCCTTGCTGAAAAAACCCGAAAACGGAGGAATGCCCGAGAGGGCCGCCGCGGCGATAACCAGACAGGCCGTGGGCACCCGCAGACGCCGGCCGCCCTGACGGCCGATCACCACCATATCGTTGCTGTGAAAGGCGTGGATGAAAACCCCCGAGCACAGAAAGAGCAACGCCTTGAAGGCCGCATGGGTGGTCAGGTGGAACACGCCGGCGACGTAATTGCCCGCTGCCAGACCCATGATCATCAACCCCAGCTGGCTGATGGTGGAATAGGCCCAGACCTGCTTGATATCGCGGCTGACCATGGCCATGGTGGAGGCGATCAGCATGCTCACGGTGCCGACGGCCAGGCAGACCCCGAGCGCCGTGGGCGACAGGCTGAAAAAGGGGAACAGGCGCGCGAAGAGATAGACGCCGGCGGCGACCATCGTGGCCGAGTGCAGCAGCGCACTCACCGGGGTGGGACCCTCCATGGCGTCCGGCAGCCAGGTGAGCAGCGGGAACTGGGCGCTCTTGCCGATGATGCCGCCGAAGATCAGCAGGGCCCCGGCCGTCACAACGGTCGAGGGCAGCCGTCCGGCCGCGGCGCCGTTGAGCTCGCGAATGTCTAGGTTGCCCAGATGCACCAGGATCAGCAGCAGCCCCAGGAAGAAGGCCACGTCCCCGCAACGGGTCATCACGAAGGCTTTTTTCCCGGCCTCGCTGGCGCTGAATTTTTCATACCAGAACCCGATCAGGAGGTAGGAGGCGAGCCCCACCAATTCCCAGAAAATGTAGAGCTGCAGCAGAGTGAGGGCCAGCGTCAGGTTCGTCATGGCCCAGGCGAAAAGCGACATGAAGGCGTAATACCGCGAAAAACCCGGATCCCCCGCCATATAGCCCAGGGAGTAGACCTGAACCAGGAAACAGATGGCGGCCACCACCGCAAGCATGATCAGGCTGAGCGGGTCGATCAGAACCCCGACGCGGACGCTGACATCTCCGCCGGCGACCCACAGGGCGCCATACTCGATCGGCCGGGCGATGCCCCAGTGCTTGACGAGCAGAAAACCGGCGCTGGCGAGCGAGACGGCGATCGCGGCAAGCGACAGCCCGGCGGAGATCCGCGGCCGGCCGCGGGTCAACAGGAGAATGGTTGCGAACGCCACGAACGGCAGCTTGGTGGCCGCGAGGGCGGCAAGCAGGGTCGTATCGATCGATCCGACGGCAACCATGGCTTACTTCAGCACCTGGTAGTCTTCCGGGTTCAGCGACCCGGTGCGATGGTAAAGATAGACGATCAGCGCCAGCCCCAGCGACACCTCGGCCGCAGCGATGGCGATAATGAACAGCACGAAGGCCTGCCCCTCGAGTTGCTGCCAGCGCAGGGCCGCGCCGATAAAGGCGATGGCCGCGCCATTCAGCATAACCTCGACCCCCAGCAACATCATGATCAGATTGCGCCGGGCGGTGGCGCAAATCATCCCCAGCACCACCACGATGCCGGAAAGGGCGAGCACATATCCGAAGGGAATGCCCATGGGTTTATTCTTCGCCCTCCTTGACCGGACGCTTGCCGACCTGCAGCGCCCCGATGATCGCCACCAGCAGCAGCAGGGAAGCGATTTCCACGGCCAGCCAGCTCTGCGTGAAAATGTACCGCCCGAATGCCGCCGGCTCGGTCCGGGCCTCGGTCAGCGGCGCGGCGGCGGATGGGTCGTTGATCAACAGCAGACCGCCGATGGCGACATAGGCCGCGGCGAAAAAAACGGCCGGCAGCATCTGTCGCGGCGGGAACAGGCGCTCCTCGGGCGCCTCCACCCGCAGCATCATGATGATGAACAGAAACAGGATCATGATGGCGCCGGCGTACACGATGACCATCAGGGCCGCCAGGAACGGGGAGCCGAACAAATAAAAAAGAAACGCGCTGCCGAAGAACCCGAAGACCAGGTAAATTACGGCGTGCACCAGGTTGCGGCGGGTGATGGCGAGCGCCGTAGAGGCCACAATCAGGGCGGCGATGGCGAAGAAAAGTAAATTAAAGAGGGTCATGGTTGGTTTCCGTTAGCCCGTTTACCCGTTTACCCGTTGAGAAGGATAGGACCCCTTACGGGTGCACGGGCAAACGGGTCCACGCTCCTAAGGCATATTGCTCCGGACATTCACCGGCCGGTCCTCGCCGACGTGCTCGCCCTTGCCGCCGACCGCGGTGACGACACCCGCGTGCTTATAAAAATTATACTCCGGGTCCTTGCCGCCGTGGTTCACGAGAAGGTCTTCCTTTTCGTAAACCAGTTTCAGAATGTCCCTTTCGCAGGTTTCGAACATCGGCGTCAGCTGGATGGAGGAGGTCGGGCAGGCCTCCTCGCACAGGCCGCAGTAAATGCAGCGCGCAAAGTTGATCCGGAACCAGGCCGCGTAGCGCCGCCCGTCCTCGCGTTCCGCCGACTGCATCGAGATGCAGCTGACCGGGCAGACCGCCGAGCACAGATAGCAGGCCACGCACCGCTCCCCTCCGTCCGGGTCGCGGGTCAGGACGATGCGGGCCCGGGTCCGGATCGGCAGCGTGCGCTTGAACTCGGGATATTCCTCCGTGATGGGCTTGCGGAAGAGATGCTTGAGCGTCAGCGCAAACCCGGCGGCGATGGCCCTGGCGCCTTCCCAAACCGCTTGGAGCGGTCCGGACGGCTCTTTATCGATCAGATCGACACGCATTACCACAACAACCTCGCGCCGGTGAACACCACGTTCAGCAGCGCAGCGGGAATCAGAACTTTCCAGCCCAGGTTCATGAGCTGGTCGTAGCGCAGCCGCGGCAGCGTGCCGCGGATCCAGATCATGACCAGACAGACCAGCACGATCTTCAACGCCAGCCAGATCGGCCCCGGCAGCAGCGGCCCGCGCCAGCCACCCAGAAAAAATACTGCAATCAACCCGCCCAGCACCTGCATATGCACGTATTCGCCGAGAAAAAACAACCCGAAGCGCATGCCGCTGTACTCGGTGTGGAAGCCGGCCCCGAGCTCGTTTTCGGCCTCGGGCAGATCAAACGGAATGCGCTTGATCTCGGCCATGGCACTGATGAAGAAGATCGCGAAAGCGACCGGCTCGAGCAGAATGAACGGCAGCTCGGTCTGGGCGTTGACGATCTCCACCAGGCTGAACGAGCCGGCCTCCATCACGACCGGAATGAGGGACAACCCCAGCGCGAGTTCATAGCTGACCATCTGGGCCGCCCCGCGGATGCCGCCCAAGAGGCTGTACTTGGAGTTGGAGGACCAGCCGCCCAGGGCCGCTCCGTAGACGCCGAGCGAGGACAGGGCGAAAATGAAAAGCAGGCCCACATTGATGTCGGTCACCACGAGCGGCACCCGCCGGCCGTAAACGGTGATGTCCGGGCCGAAAGGGATCACCGCAAACATCAACAGGGCCGTGATGGCCACCACCGCCGGCGAGAGCAGGAAAATGATGCGGTCGGCCGCATCCGGAACGATGTCCTCCTTGGTCATCATTTTGATCGAGTCGGCGAAGGGCTGCAGCAGGCCGTATTTGCCGGCACGGTTCGGCCCGTAGCGCACCTGGATCCGGCCGAGCAGCTTGCGTTCGACCAGCACCAGATAGGCGGCCATCAGCAGCAGAAAAAGCAGCACCGCCCCCAGCTTGAGGATCAGAACGCCGTATCCGATGATCCAGGTCTGTAAATCCATATCGGTCATCAGGCCTTTCGAATATCCTTCCGCCGGATGCGTCCTCCAAGCGCCTGCCACGGCAGTCGCCGCAGACGCGGGATCATCACGGTACCGGCGGCCATGTT
Source organism: Desulfobacterales bacterium (assembly GCA_025454115.1). Lineage (GTDB taxonomy): Bacteria > Desulfobacterota > Desulfobacteria > Desulfobacterales > SpSt-501 > SpSt-501. The sequence goes on from JALOPB010000126.1 coordinate 6,023, forward strand.
GCCGCAAACTCGTGCGACCAAACCCACCGCGCCGTCCTCGGTGCGGATGGTGATGCGCTCGCCGTCGCGGATGCCGAGATTCTCGGCATCGTTAGGCGACAGCCCGGCGAACGGTTCTTCTTCCAACGTTTCGAGGCAGGCGGAATAACTCGATAGCTCCTCGGTTCCGAATGTCCGTTCGGTCAGGATGACCTCCAGATCATCCGGCTCAGCCGCCGGCGCATGCGGCAGCACCGATTTAAAGCGCTCTGCTGAACTGTTTCTCAGAGCTAGCCTTAATCCGTCCGACGGCAGGCGTTCGGTATCCGGCACCCCCGCCAATAGCGATGCCCGCTCGTTGAAATACTCGCGCTGAGCGCTGATGTCGATCGGCATTTCCTCGCCGGCCAGCCGGGCCACGAGCCGCCCGGCCGGTTGCGGATCGGCTCCCGGCAGCCCCGATCCGTAAATCCGCGGCGGGTGGTCGCGGCCTCCGGTTTCCCGGACCGGCGTCCCTCCCGCGAAGGCCGCAGCCGAGTATTGAACGCGGCCTTCCTGGTTGATGTAAATTCCGCCCGATTCGTACAGGGTCTGCGTGGGCAGGAATACATGAGCCCTCCGCGATACGGGGGTATCGAGGTAATCGAGCACGATCAGCGATTCGATCCGGGCCAAAGCCTGCTCCAGCAGCCGTCGATCCGGAAACGTCGCAAACGGGTCGGTTTCCACCAGAACCAGCGCCTGGATATGCCCCTCGGCGGCTGCCTTCAGAATCCGGTCGGTCGTCGAATCAGACGGCGTCAGCAACGCGGCGGCAAACGCGTTGGCTTCCGCCAGCACGTAAAAGAGCCCGGCCTTCTTTTGAGCGGCCGTGAGCAGCAGGGCCGCGTCCGCGGCCAGCTCCACGCATTCGGCCGTAACGATGCCCGTCCCGCAGACGATGAGCGGTCGGCGGCTGGCGGCCAGCTGTTCCGCCGCGCGCGCCGGCAGCTCCGGACTCGCGGGGGGGCCATCCGGCAGGGATGCGTGGAACCGCGCCGCCGGAGGATCCAGGCCGGCCGGCGCGATGCTCTTTCTTAACAATCGTCCGAGCACGGCACCGAGCGCTCTGGGTGCTGCCGGGATATGGGTGAACGCGAACGGCAGGGACACCGGACGGGGATCGATGACCCATACTCCGGCGCCCTTCTGCACGGCCTGGCGCAGCGCCAGGGCCAGCATCGGCGCTTCGTTGATCGGATCCGTACCGACGATCAGGATGAAATCCGCCTGATCGATTTCTCCCATTGAAACGGCCAGTCCGGCCTCCAGTCGCGAAACCGCCGCCGTCACTTTGAGAGCCGCTCCGGCGTCCCCGAAAAAGGCCGGGCCCAGCCAACCCCTCAGCCGGGCCGCCCGTTCGGTCAGCGCCAGGACATCAAGGCTGCTGCGCGGGGATCCGATGACGGCAACCCCGGACGGCGCCAGGGCCTCCAGCCGGCTGCGGGCATACGCCAGCGCCTCCTCCATGCCGGCGGTCTCGCCCTTGATCGCGGCTTGACGCGGCCGGTCGGCCCGGCTGGTGTAGAAAAAACCGTAGCGGCCGCGGTCGCATAGAAACCAGCCGTTGACCGCTGCGCTCATGCGCGCTTCTTGTCGGGCCACCTGCCGGTAGCGGACGCTCGTCACGGCATGGCAGCCCAGGCTGCAGTGAATGCAGACGGTCGGGCTGCGCTGGTAATCCCAGCGGCGGCCGATGAAACGCGAAGGTTTGTCGGTGAAGACTCCCGTCGGGCAGATGTCGCTCAGGTTTCCGCTGAAGGGACTTTCAAGGCGGCCTTCGGCCGTCCGGCCGAAATAGGTGCGGTTGCCGATGCCCAGCGCACCGAGGTCACGGTAGCCGCAGAACTGCTGATAGAAGCGCGCACAGCGGTAGCAGTGGATGCATCGGTTCATCTCGTGCTGCACGAGCGGCCCCAGGTCCTGGTCGGGGTAGGTCCGTTTCTGGCCCGGGAAGCGGCGGAGGCCGTGGCCGCCGGATACGGTCCGAAATTCGACGGCCTCGCGATCCGCGGTGGAGACGGACATGCCGTCCACGGCATCCAGCATGCAGCTCATCTGGATGCCCTTGACCGGCCCTTCCAGGACCTTGACGGCGCAGACCCGGCAGGCGCC
>JALOPB010000448.1 GCA_025454115.1 Desulfobacterales bacterium
CTTCATGATCTTTGCCTTGGGTGGGGCCAACCCTATCGCCGCATCGGAGCCGAAAGGGTTCGCCACTCCGGAAGAGGCGGTAAAGGCGTTTTCCGCTGCGATGAAATCGAATGACGAGAGCGAGCTGCTGTCGATTTTCGGTACGTCTGGAAAAGAGTTGATATCTTCGGGAGACCCTGTGCGCGACAAACAGCGGCGGGAGGCATTCATCGGTGATTATAACCGGAAGAACAAGCTCGTACAGGAAGGATCCCGGATGATCCTGAATGTCGGTGAGAAGGACTGGCCCTTTCCGATCCCGTTGGTGAAAAGGGGAGAACGGTGGGTGTTCGACACCAGGGCGGGCAAGGAGGAAATCCTGAACCGCCGGATCGGCGAAAACGAGCTGAGCACCGTGCAGACGCTGTTGGCGATCGTCGATGCGCAGCGTGAATACGCGATGAAGGACCGCGACGGCGACGGGATCCGCGAGTACGCAGAAAAATTCGGGAGCGATCCCGGAAAGCGGAACGGTCTCTTCTGGGAGACCTCGTCCGGCGAAGAGCCGAGTCCTCTGGGTGAACTTGTTGCGGAGGCACGGGCCGAGGGGTACCGGCGGAGCGGATCGAAGCAGGGTCCTATACCCTTTCACGGCTACTATTTCCGGATTTTGAAAAAACAGGGAAACCATGCGCCCGGAGGGGCGTTCGACTATGCCGTGAAGAACAATATGATCGGCGGGTTTGCCGTGGTCGCCTATCCGGCCGCATATGGAAGTTCGGGTGTCATGACATTTATGGTAAACCACGAAGGGGTTATTTCCAATCCTTCAGCATACCTGTTAGAGCAGGTATCGAGGGAATGCTTCTTTAAACAGGCGTTGGATTGATGCCGAACTAAAAGGTACAACCGCTTGTCGGACATCTCCCCATTCATCCATGTCGTCGACGATGACCCTTCCGTGTGCCGGGCCTTGAAGCGCCTGCTGCGCTCCTGGGGGATGCAGGTCCGGACGTTTTCATCCGGCGAGGAATTTCTGTCGGTTTTGAGAAGTCCTCATGATGCGGATTGTTCGGTGATCGACGTGCAGATGCCGGGGATGACCGGCCTGGAGGTCCAGGAGCAGATGCGGCGCGCCGGTATGGATTTGCCGGTTATTTTTATCACGGCCCACGAGGAGGAGGGCGTCGAAGAACGGGCCTTTAAAAACGGAGCAGCCGGCTTCTTGCGGAAACCTTTCTCCGATGAGGCTCTGGTGGGCTTGATCCGGGATGCGATGCGGCGGCGGGGAGCCGATCCGCCCTGGGCGACGCCTGGACACTAAGGCAGAGACAGTCGAACGGGATTCCGTAATGAAGCTAACGGACTGGCTGGGTTTCCTCTTCGTCATGGCCGCCATTGCCATGCTTTTCGCACGGTGAAACGCGAACCTCGCATGGAGCGTATCCGCATGAAGGAGGATTCGAAGGTGGATCGGACGATTACGGCTAAGGCCGGAATTATCATCATTGTCAGCGTCTGCCTGATTTTCTGCCTGGTCGTTCCATCCATGGCCGGCGGTTTGGAGGACGCCCGACGCAGGGGCAGGCTGCTGGCGGGAGTTAAGACAGATTTTCCACCCTTCGGCTATACGGACCCCGCGGGCGAGATCCAGGGCTTCGACGCGGATCTGGCGCGCAACTTGGGCCGAGCGCTCTTCGATGACGAGCCGGGCGTCGAGTTGGTGCCTGTCACCTCCGGCGGGCGCATCCCCCTGCTTTACGGCGAGTTGATCGATGTCATCATCGCCACGATGACGATCACCGAGGATCGACAGCGGGTTCTGGATTTTTCGACCCCTTATTTCGTCACGGGCTCGATGCTGTTGGCTCCAAAAGACAGCTCCATTCAATCGGTGCAGGATCTGGCCGGAAAGAGGGTCGCCGTGGTGGAGGGGGCGGTACAAGAGGTCGATTTGCCGCTGATTGCCCCTGAGGCCAAGCCGGTCGCATTCAAAGCCCTGCCAGAGGCGCTGCAGGCCCTGCGAACCAAACAGGTGGATGCGTTGTGCCAGGACGATGTCGCTGTTTTGGCCGCGGCCCGGATGAATCCGGATCTCAGGATCGCTGGGAAATCATTCCTGCCGAGGCCCTATGCCATGGCGGTGCGCAAGGGCGACCGCAAGTTGCTGGACTGGCTGAACGCACAGCTCGAAAAAATGAAGGCCGACGGCACCATCCAGCGGCTGCGCCGTAAACATTTCGGAGACATGGATGCCGACCTCCTCAATCCTTAACGATTAAGGGGGTGTGGGTCGCCATAGGGGGTGCTGCCATGCTGGTGAAGCTGATTTTCGAATTTGTGGTGGTCCTGGGGGCTATTTTCCTGGGCAGCCGTTCCGGCGGAGTCGGCCTGGGGTTGTGGGGCGGGGCCGGTGTTCTGGTGCTCAGCTACGGCTTCGGACTGCCGCCCACGACGCCGCCCATCGATGTGATGCTGATCATCCTGGCCGTGATCATGGCGGCCGCGGTGATGGAGGCGGCCGGGGGGATCGACTATCTGGTCGGGATGGCCGAACGCATCATCCGACGCAACCCGCGGCAGATCACGATCGTGGCCCCGCTGGTCTGCTACCTTTTTCCCTTCGGTGCCGGCACCGGCCATGTATTCTATCCATTGCTTCCGATCATTTATCAGGTTGCCTATGAAAACGGCATCCGCCCGGAGCGACCGATGGCGGTTGCCACCATCGCCTCCCAACAGGCGATCACGGCCTCGCCCGTGTCGGCCGCCATGGCTGCCATGATCGCGCTGTACGAGCCGCTGGGCATTGGCCTTCCGCAGATCATGCTCATCTGCGTGCCGGCCACGGTCATCGGAGTGATCGTGGCCGCTTTGGTCCAGACCCGCGTGGGCAAGGAGCTGAAGGACGACCCGTGTTCTTGACGGGCGTGGCTCTGATCGTACTGGCCGGGCTCTTTCCCGGCCTGCGACCCGTCATCACCAAAGGAACCGTGTCGACTCCGCTCGGGATGGCGGACACCATCCAGATCGTTATGCTGTCTCTGGCGGCGCTTATGTTGCTGGCGAGTCGGGCGCCGGCGGCTAAAATTCCCAAGACCGAGGTCGCCCAGGCAGGATTGACTGCCGTCATCGGCATCTTCGGCCTGGCCTGGCTGGGCGA
>JALOPB010000127.1 GCA_025454115.1 Desulfobacterales bacterium
GATGCGTCCGGATTTCAGCGGACCGTTACAACCGGACAGGCGGCGTTCAAAATGATGTATTGGGCCGTTGAACCGAACAGAAGCTTTCCGACTTTGGATTTTCGCTGAACGCCGATGATGATCTCTTCAGCACCTTTTTCTTCGGCGATCTTGACGATGTCCTCGCCGGTTTCCAGGCCGCGCACCGAGAGCAGGGTTTCGCACTCGAATCCCTCTTCCCTCAGCGTGATGGCCTGGCTCTGGAGTTCCTTTTCCGCGTGTTCGAACTCCTGGCGCGGAATCTCCGGACCGCCGACCATGGAAAAGGCGAGAATGATCCGCCCCCCAAAGGCCCTGGCGTGTTTGGCGGCCACGCGGGCTGCCTCCCGGGCTTCCTTGGTTCCGTCGTAGGCAACGAGAATGTTCATGACGCCTCCCTCTCAGAGTCCGAGATCCTGGTTGACGAGCACGACTTTGACACGGTCCTTGGGATAGGATTTTTCGGTGATGGTCCACGTGTTGCAGATGCGATCCGGGCTCTTGCACTCATCGCAGTAGGACGTCTTCACGCAGGGTGTTTTCTTGTCCAGCCGCATCGCATTGGCGGGGGCGGCGATATTTTTCACGCGGAACATGGCCTCGTCGAGGCTCGGCACGATCTTGTTGCGGCCGACAATGACGACGACGTGCCTGGGGCCGAAGGTCAGGGCCGCCACGCGGTTGCCGAACATATCGAGATTGACGAGCTGGCCGTCCTCGGTGACGGCGTTGGTGCCCGTGATGAACAGGTCGACCAGCAGAGACTTGCGGCGGCGCTCGAAGAACTCTTCGGCGGAGACCTGTTTGTCCAGCGTGTCGACCATTTCGATGTCGGCGCGGGCCTTGACGGCCTGGAACAGCCCGGTGCCGGCCACCGTCATCGATCCGCCCCAGCCGACGCTGCGGGCGCCGCATTTGGGAAGAATCTCGTCCATGACGATGCGTTGCGCGGCTGCGGAGTCCGCCGCCGTATAGACGTCGAAGTTGTTGGCCTCCAGCGTCTGCTGCAGATCGGCTAAACGCTTCGTCCAGTAATGCTCCAAGGGCTTATCCATGGGTGCCTCCATCGCGTTGCAGGTCGGTGTTCGCGGCCGGAACCCTAATGAATCATGTCTGAAGAATCAAGAGAAATATCCAAGATTATCGTTTTGCCGGATGCGACGCTGTGCTAAAATAGAAAAAATGGAAACGGCACCTCCGTTTGAAAATGTCGCGCGCGTGCGCGAGGCCCTCCAACGGGCGGGCTACATCTGTTCGCCGGTGGTCGCCACCGTCGTGTTCCTGGCGCAGGCGACTCACAAACCGGTCCTGGTAGAAGGGCCGGCCGGCGTGGGCAAGACCGAACTGGCCAAAGCCGTCGCCCGCTGCCTGGGTCGCGAGTTGATCCGCCTGCAATGCTACGAGGGGCTGGACGAGGCCAAGGCCCTCTACGAGTGGGAATACGGCAAGCAGCTGCTCTACACCCAGATGGTCAAGGAAAAGATCGGCGACGTCATCGCCGGAGCGCGGTCGATCGCCGAAGCCGTGGACCGCATCGCCGCGCAGGAAGATGCCTTCTTCTCGGAGCGGTTCATCCAGCCGCGGCCGCTCCTGCAGGCCATCAGCGCCGAGCATCCGGTGGTGTTGCTGATCGACGAAGTCGACAAGTCCGACCCGGAATTCGAAGCCTTCCTGCTGGAGGTCCTGAGCGATTTTCAGGTGTCGATTCCCGAGCTCGGCACGCGCCGGGCGCGGCAGATTCCGTCCGTTTTTCTGACGTCCAACGACTCCCGCGACATGAGCGATGCACTGAAGCGCCGCTGCCTGCATCTGTACATCGATTACCCGGACCGCGACCTCGAACTGGAGATCGTGCGGCTCAAGCTTCCACGCATCGCAGATCGGCTGGTCGTTCAGCTGGTGGATGCCATCCGGCGGATCCGCCAGCTGGACCTTAAGAAAAAGCCCGCCATATCAGAGACCCTGGATTGGGCTCAGGCCCTTCTCGCGCTCCAGGTGGAAGATCTTTCGACGGAGGTGCTGCGCGAGACCCTGAACGTCGTCTGCAAACACCGCTCCGATGTCCAGCTCGTCAACGAGAAGATCGGCAAGGTTTTCAGTGCCGGATTGCAGCGCCGAACTTCACCAGGCGGCAATCTTGATCGCGAATGATCCGCAAGGGACTAAATTCGAAGCACGAAATCCGAAACCGGAAACAAATCCGAATGACATAATGACCGAAACGCCTAAGCTCCATATAGTTGCGCTTCAACCGGTTTGGGCCATCGTCTTTTTGAACATTCGAACTTGTTTCGTGTTTCGTGCTTCGGATTTCGAATTTGTTTCAAATCGTTCCGGTTAGGAATCCAGATGGTACCCCTTCTTATCAGGTTCGTGGCCGGCGCGCGGGCCGCCGGCCTGCGCGTTTCCACTGCGGAGGTGCTCGACTGCCTTCAACAGCTGGAGCGGATCGATCCGCTCGAAGCGGCTCAGTTTAAAGCCGTCTTGCAGGCGAATTTCGCCAAGAGCCGCCGTGAGCAGGCGCATTTCGAGCGGCTGTTCCGCCTGTTCTTCCACGAACTGCGCCAGGATCCGTCGATTGCGCGGTCGCCCGAGCTGGCGGCGGCGATCCGATCCATCCTCCAATCCCTGCAGCCGGCGGCCGGCTGCGACCCGGCGTTGCAGGCTATCGTCGATTTCCTGGCCGGTGATCCGGTCCAATTGCTGGCGCAAACAGCCGATGGGAGCCTTGAGGCGGGAGCGCCGGGGTCGGCTTCCAGCGGTGGCGGAAGCTCGGCGAAACGGCGCGCCGAGCTGGCGGACCGCATCCGAATGCTGGAGGAGCAACTGACCCAGGCGCTGAGCGAGCGCCGCGGCGAGCTGGGATGGGAGGAGCGGCGCGATCTGTCCGAGCATTTTCAGGATCGTCTGGCGGTGGTGCGCCGGTTGCTCGGAGAAGCCGACGAACACCGTTCGCCGCCCGAGGGCCGACGTCGGCGCTTGCGCCACTCTCTCGACGAATTGGGAGAGATTCATTTCGCCTCGCTGACCCCGCGCGAAGTGGAGGCCATGCGGGAGGCCATCGCTTTGCTGGTCCGGCGGCTCAGGGATCGCATTGCCCGACGCCAGGCCGCGCGTCGCCGGGGGGTGTTGGACGTCAAGAAGATCCTGCGCCGCGCCGCCGCCTATGAGGGGGTTCCCCTGGAGGTCTTCCACCGGCGGCGCTCGCCGCGTAAGGCCAGGATCGTTACGCTCTGCGACGTATCGGGTTCGGTGTGGTCGGCCGCCCGCTTCATGCTCAACATGCTTTACTCGCTGCAGGGCTGCTTCGCTCAGGTGCGCAGTTTCATTTTCGTGGCCGGGGTGCAGGAGGTCTCGGAGGTCTTCAAACAGTATGCGGTCAACCCGGCGATCGAAAAGATCCTCAAGGATGCGGACATCGACTACAACGCCGCCACGGACTACGGCCGCACCTTCCGGGAGTTCCGGCAGCACTATTTGGACATCCTCAACCGGCAGACGACGCTGATCATCATCGGCGACGGCCGCTGCAACTATACCGATCCGCAGGAGCAAATCCTGGCCGAAATGCGGGCACGCTGCCGGAGGCTGATCTGGCTCAACCCGGAGGCGCCCCAGTTCTGGACCACGGGCGACAGCGAGATGCGGGTGTTTGAAGCCGTGTGCGAGGAGGTGCGGCCCTGTCAGAACCTGAACCAGCTGGTGGCATTCATCACCGCACTCGTGCTGTGACTTGGAAGGATTTGACAGATCGGAGACGGTTTCTTATAAAACCCCAGTCCCGAATTTTATCGGCGTGCACAGGTGCCTCCGGGAGGTTGCGCATGGAACGGCGCGTCAGCGGAAACATTGCCTTCATTTGCGGCCGATGGCCGCTCGATCCGTCACGATCGACGCTCGTCTTTATCCACGGCGCCGGCGAGTCCTCCCTGCTGTGGCATGCCCAGGTGGAGGAGTTGGCGGTGCGGGCGAACACCGTCGCTCTCGACCTGCCCGGCCACGGCCGCAGCGGCGGCCGGGCGCAATCCCGGGTGGAGGATTACGCCCGCGCGGTCATCGATTTCGTCGATGCGGTCGCCGTGCCGCGGCCGGTGCCCTGCGGCTTGAGCATGGGCGGAGCCATCACCCAGCAGCTGCTGCTGGATGAACCGGCGCGCTTTCCGGCCGGCGTTATCATCAGTTCGGGCGCCCGGCTGCGGGTGCTGCCCGCTGTGTTTGCGACGATCGAATCGGATTTCCAGGCTTACGTCGCGATGATCGACCGGTCGGGCTTTTCCGAAAAGACGCCGGCTGCCGTGAAACAGGCGTTTCTGGAGGATTCGCTCAGGGCCGATCCCGCCACCGCCCAAATACGGCCTGTTTCTGGAGAAGAACATTCCGGGCGCGGTGCGCTGCCATGTGCGGGATGCCGGGCATTTCGTGCCGATCGAGAAGCCGCTGGAGCTAAACGCCGCCATCCAGTCGTTTCTGGACGCCAACCGACTATAGAGGCACCAAACACCAAACACTAATCCCCAACCACCTTACACCATGAAAGACGAACGAGGCACCTACTACTATCCGTTTCCGGACAACCGCCGGGTCCACATGTACGTGAAGGAATCCGAAGGAGCGGTCTGGTTCCGCCTGTGGAACGCCGACGATCCCCACCTGTGGGAGCAGCACGAATGGGTGCCGTACGGCGCCATTTTAAAGGCTGCCGACATGTACACCGGCAAAGCCTTCGACCCGCGCCGGGCTTATGACATCGAGCTGGCCCGCGGCGTGCTCGACGAAACAGGCTGAGCCCCGCCGACTGCGGCCCCGCCATGTCTCCGCTGACCCTCACCCTCGCTCACAACCTCCGTCTGAAAGGCCTCCCGACCGAGCTCAAGCAGGCGGTGATGGAGAAGCTCGAATTTCCGAACCCCAAGTGGCTGGAGAACGAGCGCATGGGGCGCTGGAATCGGGGCACGCCGCGTGTGCTCAAGTTCTACGACCAGGTGGGCGCCGACGGGCTGTGGATCCCGCGCGGCTGCCTCCGGCAGGTGCTGCTGATGTGCCGGCGCATGGGGATCGACTACCGGCTCGACGACCGGCGGCGCAGCCTGCCGCCGGTCGATTTTGATTTTCGGGGCGAGCTGCGCGCGTTTCAGAAGACGGCCGTCGATCAAATGCTGACGCGCGACTTCGGAACCTTGAGTGCGCCCACCGGCTCCGGCAAGACGGTGATGGCGCTGAACATGGTGGCCCGGCGCCGGCAGCCCGCGCTGGTCATCGTGCACACCAAGGATCTGGCTGCGCAATGGGTCGAGCGAATCGAGGCCTTCCTGGGCATACCGTCGGCGGAGTGCGGAATGATCGCGGGCGGTCGCATCAAGATCGGCTCCCGGATCAGCGTGGCATTGGTCCAGTCCCTCTACAAATGCGCCGAGCAGGTCTCCGAACACATCGGGTTCGTGGTGGCCGACGAGTGCCACCGTTGCCCGAGCCGAACCTTCACCGAGGCGATCGTCGACTTCGATGCCCGATTCATGCTGGGCCTTTCGGCCACCCCCTGGCGTCGCGACAACCTCTCGCGGCTGATTTTCTGGCATCTCGGCGATGTGCACCACGAGGTGGACAAGGCCGGCCTGGTGGCGGCCGGAGAGGTTCTGCCGGCGGAGGTGATCGTCCGCGAAACCCACTTCAAACCCTTCCACGATCCGGTCAACGAATACAGCAAGATGCTTTCCGAACTGACGGGGGACACCGAGCGCAATTTACTGATCGCTGGCGATGTGGCGGAAGAGGTGCGCGATCACCCCGGCATTTCCCTGGTGCTTTCCGACCGTCGGGCTCACTGCGAGAACCTGCAGGCGTTGTTGCGTTACCGTTTCAAGGTCGACTGCGAGCTGATGACCGGCGAAATGCCGATCCAAGAGCGGCAGGAGGTCGTCGAGCGGATGAACGCCGGCCGGGTGCGTGTGGTGATCGCAACCGGCCAGCTCATCGGCGAAGGGTTTGACTGCCGCAGCCTGTCCACCCTGTTCCTGGCGACGCCGATCCGCTTCAGCGGCCGGGTGCTCCAGTATCTCGGACGGGTCCTCCGGCCGGCTCCCGGCAAACGGACGGCGCGGGTCTTCGATTACGTCGACGTTCAGGTTGAAACCCTGGTCAGGGCCGCCAACGCACGGCAGCGCATCTACCGGCGCGGCTGAGCTTTTGGCACGAACCATACAACATCGACTGGTTTTTATACAATCGGGAGATTGCCGCCAGCCTTCTGTACCTGCCAGTTGGATGTATGTCTACAATAACTGCCGGGATCAATCCTTAAGAAACATACAACAACACGGATCATTGATCGAATAAGCCGTGAAATGTTTGTATATGATTGTACAATTAGCTTGTTATGTATCGGGATTCATTGTATGATGGCATCATCTTAGATGTTGGATCCGCCATGATAGAGGCTTTCGGCGTGAATAAAGATGAAACTGGCGGAACGGCCGCCTCCGAAAACTCGCCCCGGGATGCGTTGCACCTGTTAAACTCCATTCTGGAGCTTTCCGGGCAGCGGACGGTGTCTCAGCCGCAGATCATGATCATTCTGGATGCCCTGGCCGGTGCACAGGATCCCGCTTTGGTATCTCGTTTTCCGGCGGTGCTGGCCATCTGCTGCCGTCGCGGAATTGAGTTGGACAGCGCGAATCTTCTGGGACGCTATTGGGAATCCAACGCCAAGCGGCAGAACCTGGAAAGACTTCTGTTTATCAGTGCTGAGCTCTTCCGCCGCGCAGGCCTCGCCGTTCCACACCATCTTCGTCAGATCGCGGAAAGTTTGAAAACCCGTCATGCGGCCCTGGCGTCCGCGGATTATATTCAGCTATTAAGCGGACCGCGGGTCGCGGTGGCCGATATGCTGTCCGCCCTGAAGCAATTTGCGGCTGAACGGCAGATGGACCGAAAGCCGCTTGCGGCCCCAACTCCGCGCAGCGGATCGGCTCACCTGGGCCAGCAGCTGGAGCTGCTCTTCTCGGAAAAACAGAAGGAACTGATTTTCAAGAAGCTGAAGAATCAGCATTTGACCAAAACCGAGCGGGAATACTATTCGCGGGTGGTCAAGAAAAAACTGGCGGTCATCGCGGCGCCGGAAATTCAGGAGCTGGCGACAGCCCTGACACAGGCTGGAAGCCGGAAGGATCCATGACGACATGAACCTGCTCTGGGAAATCGGCCTTCAGACGATCGAAATCCTGACGCTGGTGTTCGGAATTTTAGGGATGACGCTTTCGCTGATGTTGCTGTTCGCACCCCGCGTCACTCAGAGTGTCAGCAACCTGTTCAACCGCAGCCTGGATATCGATCGGAAACTCGGGTTTCTTGACAGGGATATACCGACTGAAAACTTCATATACGGCCACTCAATCGTGATCGGAGCGCTGTTGGTGGCCGGTTCGGTATTTGCCTTTCTTTTTTTCCTGTTCAAGTTCGACGTTGCCCTGTTCACCCTGATTTTTTTCGGTATCCGCGAATCCACCGTCTTCGGCGAGATTCTATTCCAGACCATCGGCTGGGTCGGACGGGTGACCTGCCTTTTGGGCATGGCAGTCGGCCTCGGCCTGATTCTGGCGCCGCGGAAGCTGCGCGCCATCGAACAACACATGAATCGCTGGATTGAGACCCGGGTGCTGATCGATAAAGTCAACCGCCCGGTGAAGAGCCTGGACACGGTTTTCTTCCGCTATCCCGTTTTTTTCGGGCTGTTGGGGGGATCCATTTCCTGTCTGCTCATCGTTTTGTCTGTTCTCAATTTGCTGCACTGAACGGCCCCCGCATCGTTATCCGTGTTTGACATATCGATCGAAATCGCATATCTGACAGGGCCTGTCGGTCCTGACCGCGGGCGTCGCCCCCCGCCGACCGGACATGGAGAGCGTATGGATTTAAAGTTATTTCCCGCTGAGCGAATGAATACGGATTATCCCTGGCCGCTATGGGCCATCGGCTGGCTGGCCATCTTCAAAGCCGTTCTCTGGCTCGCCTTTGAACCCGTGTTGCAGGAAGCCGTTCTGCGGTTGGTCGGATGGAAGTATCTCTGGGGAGCCATACCGTTGCTCATCTGCGGGATAGCCTTGTGGCGTCGCCGTCGCTGGGCCGCCTGGGGGCTGGCCGTACTAGCCGCAGCCGATCTGGTGTTTCTGGCAGTCGTGCCCGCGAGCCTGCATGCCTATCTGGTGGATTCCGAAGTGGCCGTCTTTTCGATCTTGTTGTCAGCCGTGGTGTTGGTTTGCGGCGGTCCGTTGGGGGATGCCCTGATTCTCTGCGGAGTGCCGGCCATGTTCCGAAACACCCGCAACTCCGGACGGTAGTCTCGCATCTAATTGCCGGAGGGGCCCCGTCGGCTTTCCCGGAACACCGGCCGCTGCGGCCTGCTTTCCGGCGGTCACAGGATATCTGGATTTTCCAGGTGATGCTGGATCCGCGTTATGAATCTCGCTGCCAGCGCGCCATCCACCGCCCGGTGATCTACGGAAAGCGTCAGGGTGAGCATGCTGCGGATACCAATCTCGTCTTCGTTTTTCACCACCGGCCGTTTTTCAATTTTTCCGACCGCCAGAATCCCGGCTTCCGGCGGGTTGATGATGGCGGTGAAACCGTCCACCCCGAGCATGCCCAGATTGCTCACCGTGAAGCATGCCGGCTCCATCCCAATTTGTTTGCCCGCCCGGGCGTTTGTCGCCGCCTCGGCTGAACGCTGTGCAAGATCCCCAAGACTCAGCTGGTCCACCCGTGTGAGGACCGGCACCATCACCCCGTCTTCCAGCATGACGGCCATTCCGATATTGACGTCCTCCAGCCAAACGATCTGATCGCCCTGAAACCGGCAGTTCATGGCCGGAAAGGCTCTCAGCGCCAGAGCCGTGGCCTTGAGGATCAGATCGGTCACGGAGATATCGGCGCCGGTCTCGCGCTGGAGTCGGTCGCGCCGCTCCAGTACTGCGGTGACATCCGCCGAGACCGTGGCGTAGAAGTGAGGGATGGTCTGCTTGCTTTGTCCCATCCGCCGGGCAATCGTACGCCGCATGGGCGACAGCGACGTGCTGCGGCCGCGCAATGCCTCGACCGAGAGCTTGCGTTTCTCCACGTGGAGCAGGATGTCCTTCGCGACGATACGCCCCCCGGGTCCGCTTCCGCTGACATCGCTCAGAGCCACCCCTTTTTCAGAGGCCAGCCGGCGGGCTCTCCCGGAGGCGATGTTTTTTTCAGGGTCTCCCGTCCGGTCCGCCGCCCGGCGGCGAATGGCGGCGATTTCTATTGCATGGCCGGCCGGTGCGGGAGCGGTGCCGGGCAGATCAAAATCGACTGCTTCGCCAGGCGCCCCTATGATCCCGATCACGGCGAAGACCGGGACTTTCGTGCCGGCCGGGGCGACGATCTTCAGGAGCACGCCGTCGACGGGCGCTTCCACCTCGAAAACGGCTTTTTCGGTCTCCACCTCGCAGATGACCTCCCCGCGCCGCAGCGGCTCGCCCTCCTTCTTGAACCAGCGGACCACCAGCCCTTCGGTGATGTCCTGCCCCCCCTGGGGCATGATGATGTTGGTCGCCATCGCTGCCTACACCGTGCGGAGCACGCCCTCGACAATATCCTCCACCGAAGGAATGCAGGCCTTTTCGATGTTCAGGTTGTATGGGATCGGGGTGTTGCGGCCGGCGATGCGCAGCACCGGGCCGTCCAGATCGTCGTAAGCCTCTTCCATGAGCATGGCCGCGATGTCTCCGCCGATGCCGCCGCGTTTGACGGCCTCGTGCACGACGATCACCCGCCCGGTCTTGCGGGCCGAGCCCAGGATGGTATCTTTATCCAGGGGCGAGAGGGTTCTCAGATCGACGACCTCCACGCTGATGCCCTCGGATTCCAGCAGGGCGGCGGCCTCCAGGCATTTGAGCGTCATGTGAGAGTAGGTCACCAGGGTGACATCCGTGCCGGAGCGCTTGATGTCGGCCTGGCCCAGGGGAATGACGATCTCCTCCTCCGGCACCGGCCCCTTGGTCATGTACAGCAGCTTGTGCTCGATGAACATCACCGGGTGGTCGTCGCGGATGGCGGCCTTGAGCAGGCCGTAAGCATCGTGAGGAGTGGACGGCATCACCACCTTGAGCCCCGGGATATGGTAGAACAGCGCTTCGAGGCTTTGGGAGTGCTGAGCCGCCAGGCCGTTGCCGGCGCCCCCCTGGGTCCTGACGACCATGGGAACCGTGCCCTGGCCGCCGGAGATGAAATCGTACTTGGCCGCCTGGTTGACGATCTGGTCCATGGCCAGCATGGCGAAGTCGATGAAAAGGATTTCAACGACCGGTCGGCAGCCAACCAGGGCCGCGCCGACCGCCATGCCCGTAAAGGACGCCTCGGCGATCGGCGTGTCGACGACCCGTTGAGGCCCGTACTTCTGCCACAGGCCCTCGGTGACCTTGTAAGAGCCTCCGCGTTCGGCGATCGTTTCCCCCATCAAGAAAACCAGCGGGTCGCGCTGCATCTCCTCGTCGACGGCCCGCCGCAGGGCTTCGCGGTACATCATTTCAATCATTTCATCCGTCCTCAATGCTTGCTAGGAATTCCGCAACATCCGGCTCGGGGCTCTTGGTGGCGAACGCCACCGCCGTCTTCAGCTCGGCGTCCACCTGCACTTCGATCGCCGCGGCTTGGCTGTCGTCGCCGATGGCCCGGCGCGTCAAGAGCAGCGGATCGCGCGCCTTCCAGTCCGCCAGGACACCCGGATCCATATACAAACCGGGGTCGTTCACATGATGCCCCCCGTGCCGATAGGTCTTGGCTTCGATCAGGGCGGGACCCAGTCCGCGGCGCGCGCGCGCGACGGCATCGGCGGTTTCCCGGTAGACGGCGAGTGCATCGTTCCCATCCACGCAGGTGCCGGGAACGCCGTAAGCAGGGCCCCGACCGGCCAGGTCGCAGCAACCGGTGGCGCATTCGATCGGGGTGGAGACGGCATAGTGGTTGTTTTCCAGCAGGTAGATGACGGGCAGCCGGTAAATGGCGGCCATGTTCAGCGATTCGGCAAAGACCCCGTTGTTGGATGCCCCGTCGCTGAAAAAGACCACTACGACCTGGTCGGTTCCGCGGACCTTGATCCCCATGCCGGCACCGGTAGCGATGGGGATGCCGCCGCCGACGATGCCGTTGGCGCCCAGGTTGTTAACCCGTTTATCAGAGATGTGCATCGAGCCGCCGCGGCCGCGGCAGGTGCCCGTGGCTCTGCCAACGATTTCCGCCATCATCTGCCCAAGGTCGGCACCCTTGCTGATGCAGTGGCCATGGCCGCGGTGCGTGCTGACGATGTAGTCCGCGGGGTTCAACGCGGCGCAGACCCCGGCGGCGACGGCCTCCTGCCCGATGTACGGGTGCAGGTAACCGCGGATCAGTCCCTGCCGATAGAGTTCGATGCACGTGAGCTCAAATTGCCGGGTGGCGTAAATGTTGCGATACATATCGAGCAGGGTCCGTTCGGGCGGCCGAGTCGAACCGTCTGTGGAACCGTTGCGACCGGCCGTGGCCGGCGGGTTTTCCATGTTAGCCTCCTGTCGTGCGGTCGGCGCCAGTTGAGCCGGATGGCGGGTGAAACGCTATCAATTTACGATGTAAGCGGTTTAGTCAAGAGAAAAACGAATGAGGACCGTTTCGGCTGAGGGATTCGGGAGTAAACAAAAATACCGTTGTGATCCAGCCGAGGGGCCGTCGGCCCCTTCAGGGCCCGTCCAAAAACCCGTTTACCGCGGCCAGAAATGCAGCCTTGTTGTCTGCGTGCGGCCAGTGCCCGGAACCGGGGATGGTAACCAGCTGGGCCTGAGGGAAGGAGGACCGGATTTCAGACCAGGCGCAGCCATCGATGTAATTCGACTGCGAACCGCGGATGAAGAGGCAGGGTTTGGTAAACTCGCCGATGTCCACCGGTCCGCAGATCAGCGGCAGGTTGCGCCGGATGGCGTCCACGTTCACTTTCCAGCGGTAAGCTCCGTCCAGTCGATGCTCCAGGTTCTTCAGCAAGAACAGGCGGACAACCGGGTCCGGCACCGCCTGCCTGAGTTTAGCCTCCGCGTCTTTCAGGCTGCCGAGCGACCGGAGATCCAGCTGCGCGAGGGCCTCGACGGCCTCGC
>JALOPB010000449.1 GCA_025454115.1 Desulfobacterales bacterium
GCCGGAGACGAGGTCGGCGGCTCCAGGGAACCGGCCGGCGGACCGGACCGACGGAGCGCCTGAGGTGCCGGCGCCATCAGGAGTTCATCCTAGACCAGACTCCGGATCAAGTCAACAAGTGCCGAAAGAGGCCTTTTATTTTGCGCCATGATGGTTAAAGTTGATTTACGAATACCAACTCTCAGGAGGGCCTTATGTGGGAATACACGGATAAGGTGAAGGACCATTTTCTGAACCCGCGCAATGTCGGAGTGATCGAGGATGCCGACGGGGTCGGCGAGGTCGGTTCCATTGCCTGCGGCGACGCCCTGACCTTCTATTTCAAGCTGGACGACAGCGGCAAGATCAAGGACGCCAAGTTCCAGACCTTCGGATGCGCCAGCGCCATCGCCTCTTCTTCAGCCCTGACCGAAATGGTGATCGGCAAGACGCTCGAAGAGGCCGCCCGGATTACCAACGACGACATCGCCCGCTATCTGGGCGGTTTACCGAAAGAGAAGATGCATTGTTCGGTCATGGGCCGCGAGGCGCTCGAGAAGGCCATTTCCTGCCACCGCGGGCAGCCCGCCAAGATCATCGAGGGCGAAATTGTCTGCGAGTGTTTCGGGGTGACGGACCGGGATATCGAACGCGTGGTCCGCGAAAACGAGCTCAAAACCATCGAAGACGTGACCGACTACATCAAGGCCGGTGGCGGCTGCGGCAAATGTCACGACCGGATTCAGGAAATCATCGACCAGGTTCTCGGCGGAAAGCCGCTGGAGCCGATACGACCGAAAGTGCTCACCAACCTCCAGAAGATCAAGTTGATCGAGGACAGCATCGAACGCGAGATCAATCCGACCCTCAAGAAGGACGCCGGACACCTCGAGCTGGTGGATGTGGACGGCAGCCGGGTGATCGTGCGCATGAAAGGCACCTGCGCCACCTGCGCCCGGTCGCACATCACGCTGAAGCACTATGTGGAGTCCAAGCTGCGGGAACTGGTGACCCCCGATTTGGTCGTCGAGGAGGTGCAGTGATGAAGGTGACCTATCTGGACAACAACGCGACCACTCGGGTGGATCCCCAGGTTCTCGAAGCCATGCTGCCGTATTTCTCCGAATACTACGGCAACCCCTCCAGCATGCACGCCTTCGGGGGAGGAGTCGCCGCCAATATCCAGCACGCCCGCGAGCAGGTCGCTCGTCTGATCGGCGCGTTGCCGGATGAAATCATCTTTACCAGCTGCGGCACCGAAAGCGACGGCACGGCGATTCGGGCGGCCATCGAGTCCTATCCGGCCAAGCGGCATATTGTAACATCGCGCGTCGAGCATCCGGCCGTCAAGAACCTGTTTGAAACGCTCGCCAAGAAAGGCTATCGGACGACGTTGGTGCCGGTAGACCGAGAGGGCCGCCTGGATCTTGATTATCTTTATGACCACCTGACCGATGACACGGCCGTCGTGAGTTTGATGTGGGCGAACAATGAGACCGGAGTGATCTTCCCCATCGAGGAAATTTCGAGCAAGGTCAGGGAACGCGGCATCGTCTTTCACACCGATGCGGTGCAGACGGCGGGCAAAATTCCCATCGACGTGGGCCGCACCGGAGTGGACATGCTCTCGCTGTCCGGCCACAAGATCCACGCTCCCAAAGGCATCGGCGTGCTCTATCTGCGCAAGGGAACCCGGTTCGCGCCGTTCATGATCGGCGGGCATCAGGAAAAGGGACGGCGCGGCGGAACCGAGAATACGGCCGCCATCATCGGGCTGGGCAAAGCGGCCGAGTTGGCCAAGCAGCACCTCGACGAGGGATCCTATCGCTGCGTGGACGAACTGCGCGACTATCTGGAATGCGAAATCCTCAAACAGGTCCCCAGCACGATGGTGAACGGAGACCGGGCCAACCGCCTGCCGAACACCACCAGCCTGGCCTTCGAGTACGTAGAAGGCGAATCCATCCTGCTTATGCTGAACGAATACGGAATCTGCGCATCCTCCGGATCGGCCTGCACCTCGGGCTCGCTCGAGCCGTCCCACGTACTGCGCGCCATGGGGGTGCCGTTCACCGCGGCCCACGGCTCGATCCGCTTCAGCCTCAGCCGGTACACCACCCGATCGGACATCGACCTGGTTTTGGAGAAGCTGCCGCCGATTATCGCCCGTCTGCGAGAAATGTCGCCGTTCTGGAAGGACGCGAAACTCGCAGCCGCCAGCTGAAGGCGCATAAAAAAAAGAGCGCGGGGTCGATCGTCCGCCCCTCGCGCTCAACTTCTTCCGCTCTTATTACTCCGGCAATAAAATATGTTCAATGCGGCCCTATCACTCATCGCGAGGCGGGTTTTCGGCCGCAGCGCCCCGCCGCCAATTCTTCAGGCGACCCTGCCACGCCCCCCAGCCGTCTAGAGGAACTGCAGGACAGGCAGAGACGGCCGGCGGCTGCGTGGGCATCGGTCCTCCGGGGCTGTCCGGGCATACATGAAGCGGGTTCGCTGCCGTCCGCAGGTTCGTTGAACGGATGGCGGCGGCGCGCTGCGGCCGAAAACCCGCCCCGCCGAACGCCAGCTGCAGGTAGGCCTCTTTCATTGCCGGAGTAATATTTTCAACTTCGAGCTTTCAGCTTCAAACCGATCCTTTCCCCCAGCCACCCGATCCAGGACTCCATGCCTTCGCCGCTGCGGGCCGAGATTTCGAAAATCGGCATGCCGGGATGCACTTGGTGGATATAGCCAATGGCTTGGGCCTTGTCGTAATCGAGGTAGGGCAGCAGATCGATTTTATTGAGCAAAGCCGCATCGCATAGCCGGAACATGGCGGGGTACTTCACCGGCTTGTCCACGCTTAAAACCACCACCCGGGCATCCTCGCCGATGTCGAACTCCGCCGGGCACACCAGGTTGCCTACGTTTTCGATAATCAGCAGATCGATGGCATCCAGATCGATGGCATCCGCGGCTTTCTCGATCACGTGAGCCGCCAGGTGGCAGTCGCCGCCGAAGG
Source organism: Desulfobacterales bacterium (assembly GCA_025454115.1). Classification (GTDB taxonomy): domain Bacteria; phylum Desulfobacterota; class Desulfobacteria; order Desulfobacterales; family SpSt-501; genus SpSt-501. The sequence continues at coordinate 2,984 of JALOPB010000449.1, forward strand.
CGTCGGTATTGACCTGCACCACCGGAGCGCCGGTGACCGCCAGCCGATCGGCATCGTGGGTGGTGGACACGTCGCCCACGATCACCGCCGCCCGGATCTGCGGCATGATGCGTTCGAGCGTTTTCTGCAACGTCGTGGTCTTGCCAGACCCCGGGGAGCTCATGACATTGATCACGAAGACCCCCTTCTCGGCAAACCGCCGCCGGTTCTGCTCCGCCATGCGTTCATTGACGGCCAGCACGCGGGTGACCACCTTGACCTCGCGGGTCGATTTATTGCCCTCCACCGGTTTCATGGCTTTCCTCTTGAGCGATTTCAATCGAAACGATGTCCAGTTCACGGCCGGAAAGGATCTCCAGTGCACCGCTTTGGCAGGCCGTGCAGGTAAAAACCGGCTCGACGATGGTCCAGCGCGCGTCGCAGTCCTTGCAGCGCGCGACCACGGGGGTTTCCTCGATGGCAAGTTCGGCGCCGGTCAGCGCCGTGTCCTTGGAAACGATGTCGAAGCAGAACCGCAGGCTGTCCGCCACCACCGCCGCGAGCTTGCCGATTCTCAGATTGATGCGTTCCACCCGAGCGGAGCGCATGTCCTGCGGGATCGATGCCGTGGCGATGTCGATGATCTGCAGGGCGATGCCCATTTCGTGCATGGAAAAATCACGTGTTACGTTTTACGTGTTATGTTTTAAGTTGAGTCCGAAGGGAGATCGTCGAGCATGAAAATCCGCGCCTATCCTTCCACTTAACACTTCCAAGCAAGTTAGGTCCTTTTTTGTGGGAGCGGCTTTCCAGCCGCGATGATCGAGGCTGAAAGCCTCTCCCACAAATAAACACTTGCTTGCCGA
>JALOPB010000450.1 GCA_025454115.1 Desulfobacterales bacterium
CGTGAAGGCCGGGAAGATGATATGAAAGGAGACGGTGAATGCAAACTGAATGCGTGCAAGCGTGAGCGCGCTGAAATTTTCAAACATTGATTAACCTCGGCAGTGCGTTATGTTGGTGCTGCATTCGTTTTGCAGCAATTGAGGTACAAGCTAATCAAACCCCAACCGGTGTCAAGAAGGAGGAGATTCCAATGAGCGAAGTCAAAGAAGAGCAGGTATACGTCCGGGTGAAGGACCGTGCCGGAAATGATTTCGTCTGCCCGATCGACGCGCTGAAGGGACTGAAAGAGGTCCCGGAAGACGTCTTGAACAACTGCGTGGACGATGCGACCGTCGGCCGATACGCCGGCAACATCAAGATCAAATCTTAACGGCAATCGCATTCAAAGGCATGTGCAAAATCACGTTGGGCCTTTCGCTGCACCGGCCGGAGATGATTCCCTGGATTGCCGAGCGCATGCGTCAGCACGAGGCGGTCTTCCTGGAAGAGCCCGGCTCGCCCGACTTTAAGCAGATGCTGCCGGGAGAGTTGGCGATAGAGGATTACTTGCTGCCTCTGGATGTTGAATATCCCGATTTCAGCCGGGCGATGTGCCTCCTGCAGCGGGAACTTCACGCCGAAGGCAAAGCCATCCATCAAGTCGAGCCGTTCATTGAAACGCTCATTCATATCCAGGAATTCTTCGCGGAAGGCGGCCGACCCGATGAATTATCCCCGGATTCGCTGGCGTATCATGTCTACCGGGCCGAAAAGGCCGCGACCGGGGCGTTGCTGGCATACTATCAGACCGTCGTGAACGGCCCCTTCGAAGACGCCGTTGATTCCGTCATTCGATTTGCGCGAGTCGATGCGGCGCGATTCCGGCTGCGCGACTCGCTTCGCGCCCAGGAACTCGCGCGCCTCATTCCAAAATATAGCACATCCTATGTAGAAGCCGGTTTGATGCATTATCAACTCTGGCGCCTGCTTCGACGCTTGCTGCCGTCCGCTGCTCGGGTGCGTCCGGTCTTTTTGGCGAACGCCGCGCGGCCATCCTTGTCCGAAAACGGGCATCTTTACGCGCCAGGAGACCAGTTGACCTTCCTCTACATTTTCCATCCGGCGATTTCACAACCGGAGCGGGAGAAGCTGCTTGCGGCACGTTCCATGGTCTATTCGAAGATTTTGGAAAAAAACGAATTGGATGAAAGGCGCGAAACCTTTCCGCATCTGCGCGACGAGGTTGCCTGCATCCGGGCCATACGGCAACTGTCGCTTGAGGATTGCAAGCGGCTGTTTCCTCTCATTCGGCGGGCAGGCACACTGGAAGCGCGTGGAATCATCACCGAGTTCCTGGTGAAAAGGAATCAGCAGTGATCTTTCATTGAATGACGCCAGCAGAAGGAGATCGATTCGTCCAACACGGCGGGAATTCCATCGTGGATGCTAGGGTAGAGCGGCTCGATGCCGAGCAATTTCGACAAGGTGCCCGTCTCGACCGGCAGGTTGAGGTTCCAGCTGCGGACGGCTCCGGCAGAGTAGAGATTGGGGCTCGACACGGTCATGTGAACGAGGTCCATCAAGCCGGTGCCCAGCAGGGCCAACGCTTTGGGTATGTGGGTGATCTTGAGCCTTGGGTAATAGGTCTGGGTGGCGTAAAAGAGCTGGTTCCAGGTGCAGGGCAGGTTGTCGGCCACCAGCATCACGCCGTTGGCGCCGTTTTCAGCGGCACGGATCAGCGCCCGGGCGGCATCGGCCACGTTCAGATGAGCGTAGAGGTTGTCGCCTCGGCCCGGAAAAAGAATTCTGCCTTTGCGCGCCTCCTCAAAGAATAAGCTCCGCGCTCCGTAAGTGTGCGGCAGGCGCAATGAGGCAAAGCGCATGCCGGACTCTGCCGCCATGGCCGCCATCATCTCTTCGGCCTCCAGCTTGGCACGGCCGTAACCCAGAACCGGAGAGGACGGGGTGTTTTGGTCGATCGGCTGCTTTTGGCTGCCGTACACCAGCAGGGTCCCTCCATAAACGAACTTTTTCACACCGGCCTCCCGCGCCGCCTCCAAGAGGTTGCGCGAACCGTCCACAATCGACGGGCGCACAAGCCGGTAGGAAACGAAGGCCGCCACGGCCCCCAGATGGATGATCGTGTCAATCCCTGCCAGCGCCCTTTTCAGGCTCTGAGGCTCCAAGAGGTCGCCTTGGACCAGCTCGGCGTCCAGGGACTTCAATATGATTCCCCGAAAGGGCCTTCGCACCAGCAAGCGGGGCCGAATGCCACGCTCCGAGAGCTGTTTCGCCACCTCGTACCCGATGAAACCGGTGGCCCCCGTTACCTTTCAGTGGAAGGTGAAATGAATCCAAAGATATTGGACGTAATCGTTGTGGGGGCGGGCCTCGCCGGGTTGAGTTGTGCTCGTCGCCTCCAAACCGAAGGCTTCGATTTTCTTGTCTTGGAGGCTTCCGATCGCGTTGGCGGTCGCGTCAAGACCGATGTCGTTAAGGGTTTTATTGTAAACCACGGCTTTCAGGTTCTGCAAACCGCTTATCCGGAAGCCCAACGACTTCTGGACTATTCGTCTTTGGACCTCCGGGCGTTTGCGCCCGGTGCCGTCTTTCGCATCGGCGGCCGCTTTCATGCGGTGGCGGATCCCCGGCGCGCTCCCCGGCATCTGCTTTCAACTGTCTTGGCCCCGATCGGAACCCCGGCTGATCGGCTGCGAATGGCCAAGTTATACCGGCGGCTAACCCGCGGAGGCCCGGAAGAGATTTTCAAAGGGCCGGACATCCCGACTCCGGATTTTCTTCGCGGGGAAGGTTTCTCCGAGTTGATGATCGAGCGCTTCTTCATGCCTTTTTTCAGCGGCGTCTGTCTGGATCCTGATATTCAGGTTTCCAGCCGCGCGTTCCGATATCTTTTCAGCATGTTTGCGATGGGCGATGTCGGCATTCCCGCCCTGGGCATGCAAGCCGTTCCAAGGCAGATCGGCAGCTCGATCGAGCCTGGGCGGTTTCGATTCGGCAGCAAAGTTCAAACCGTACGCGAAGGTGGGGTCACCCTGGGGACCGGCGAGGAGTTATCCTGTCGCAAAGTGGTGCTGGCCGTTGAGG
>JALOPB010000128.1 GCA_025454115.1 Desulfobacterales bacterium
TGGCGTACATGCAGCACACCGAGGAGCAGTAAGAGTTGTCGCAGCGGTTCATGTCCCGGGAGCCGACGCACTGGAACCAGGCGACCTTCTTCGGCTCCTGGTGGTCGGACATGCGCACGAGATGGCCGCCGGTGGGGCCGGAAGCCGAGAGCAGGCGCTCCATCTCCATGGCGGTGATCACGTTGGGGTGCTGGGCGTAGTTGTAGGTGTCGAACTTGGAGGGGTCGAAGGGCTCGAAGCCCGGCGCCAAAATGATCGAGCCGACGTTGACCTCCACGGTTTCATCCTGCATGCTGTGATCGATGGCGTCCACTCCGCAGAATTCCACACAGACCTTGCAGCCGCCGGTCTTGAAGTGGATGCACTTGGTGCGGTCGATGGCCGGCGTGTTCGGCACGGCCTGGGCGTAGGGCACATAGACCGGTTTGCGTCCCTTGAGACCCATGTCGTATTCGGACGGGATCGGCTCGCCCGGGTGCAGGGTGACCTTTTCCTTGATCTTATCGTAGGTGATGTGGCCGGTGGGGCAGACGAACGCGCAGGCTCCGCAGGCGATGCAGGCTTCGGTGTTGATGCTGAACGGCGTGTCGACCTTCATGTCCAGGCCGCGCTGGGTCAGCGTGATGGCGTTGGCGCCGATGCGTTCGCACATGCGCGTGCACAGGCCGCACAGAATACAGGTGTCATCGCAGGTCTGGAATCGCGGCTTCTCGATCCCATACGTTTTGGCGAGCGCCTGAATGGCGGTGGACTCCGGGCAGCGCGCCAGCAGCATCTCGACGATCAGCTTGCGGCCTTCCCGGACGATTTCCGTATCGGTTTTGACCTCCATGCCCTCCCAGATCGGATAGTTGCAGGAGGTGACGTAGCGCGTGCGGCGGCCGTCGAACACCTCGACCGTGCACATCCGGCACATACCGGCGGGGTCCAGCGCCTTGTGGTGGCACATGGTCGGAATGTCGATTCCATATTTTTCAGCCACCTGTAGGATGTACTGGCCTTTTTCGCCTTGGACCGTCTGGCCGTTGAGTTTGAATGTAATCATGATGTGGTTTCCTCGTGGAGATCAGCAGATTTTAATTGCATCGAACTTGCAACCGTCATAGCAGATCCCGCATTTAATGCACTTGTCCTGATGGATGCTATGGGGCTTCTTCTTGTCTCCGGACACCGCTTCCTGGGGACACTTCTGGAAGCACACGTGGCAGCCGGTGCAGGCCTCCGCATCGATTTCGTAATGGAACAGCGGCTTGCAGATGCCGGCCGGGCATTTCTTGTCGCGGATATGGGCTTCGTATTCGTGTCGGAAGTACAAAATATTGGTCAGCACGGGGTTGGGCGCGGACGTCCCCAGGCCGCAGAGCGAAAACTTCTGCATCATCATGCCGAGCTCTTCCAGCAGTTCGATGTCGCCCTCTTTCCCGCGGCCCTGACAGATGTCGGTCAGGATGTCCAGCATGTTCTTGAGCCCCTCGCGGCAGGGGTTGCATTGCCCGCAGGACTCGTCTTTGAGAAAGTCCACGAAATAGCGGGCGACGTCCACCATGCAGGTATCCTGGTCCATGACGATCATCCCGCCGGATCCCATGATCGAACCCACCTTGGAGAGTTCGTCGAAGTCCACCGGAAGATCCAGAAACTGCTCCGGGATGCAACCGCCGGAAGGGCCGCCGGTCTGGACGGCTTTGAATTTTTTCTTTTTGGGGATCCCGCCGCCGATGTCGAAAATGATCTGCCGCAGGGTGGTTCCCATCGGCACTTCCACCAGGCCGGTATTCACGACCTTGCCGACCAGGGAGAAAATTTTAGTGCCCTTGCTTTTTTCGGTTCCGATGCCGGCATACCACGCCGCACCCTCGTTGATAATAACGGGAACGTTGGCCCAAGTTTCAACGTTGTTCAGGTTGGATGGGCCTTCCCGGAAGCCTTTTTCGACGGTGTGGACGTACTTGGCGCGCGGCCGGCCGGGTTTGCCCTCCAGGGAGGACATCAGCGCAGTGGATTCCCCGCACACGAAAGCACCGCCGCCGCGGCTGATGCGGATGTCATAGTCAAATCCGCTGCCCAGGATGTTTTTCCCAAGCAGCCCGAGGCTTCTGGCACGTTGCAGAGCCATGGTGAGGTTCGTGACGGCCAAGGGGTATTCATGCCGCACATAGACGTAGCCGTCGTTGGAGCCGATGGCGATGGCGCCGATGATCATGCCCTCGATGACGCTGTGGGGGTTGCCCTCGAGGAGGCTGCGGTCCATGTAAGCGCCGGGGTCGCCCTCATCGGCATTGCAGATGACATAGCGCTGGCCTTCATGTCGGCGGCAGGACTCCCACTTGATGCCGGTGGGGAAGCCCCCGCCCCCGCGTCCGCGCAGGCCGGATTTTTTGATTTCGCTGAGGATGTCCTGGGGGGTCAGGTCAAAGAGCGCCTTGGCCAGGGCGGCATAGCCGCCCACGGCGATGTAGTCCTCGATGCTGGTCGGATCGATCAGGCCGTTGTTGCCGAAAATGATGCGCTTCTGGAGTTTGTAGAAAGGGATCTCGTGCTCGTGGCTGATTTTCTTTTTGGTGACGGGGTCCTTGTAAATCAGCTTGTCGACCAGCTGCTGTCCGATCAACGTCGTCTGGACGATGTCGGGCACTTTCTCCGGGGTCACCTGCGGGTAGAAGATGCCCTCCGGGTGGATGACCATGATCGGCCCCTTTTCACAGAAGCCGTGGCACCCGGTGAGCTTCACCTGCACCTTCTCCTGCAGGTTGTGTTTCGCCAGCTCCTCCTGCAACACGGCGTGGACCTTGGCCGTCCCATAGGCACCGCAGCCCGATCCGGCGCAAAGCGAAATGAGCTTCTGACTCTTTTGGCCCTTCGCCTGCAGCGACTCCCTCAGTTTTTCCAGCGCTTCCCTGTTCTGTAGTTTTGCCATGGCCGAGAGTAACCTCCGTGCTCCGCGCCCGAACCGCCTAGGACGAAATATTCCGGTAATTTTCAATGACTTTAAGGGCGGATGAGCGGTCCAAACCGCCGTGGGTTTCCTTGTTGACCGTCATGACCGGCCCTGAGGCGCAGCACCCGATGCAACGCACCCCTTCCAATGTGAACAGCCCATCAGCCGTTGTCCCGCCTTCTTGGGTCTTGAAGTCGGCCTTGAGAGCATCCATCACTTTTTCAGCCCCACGCACATGGCAGGCGGTACCGGTGCAGACATGAACAATGAATTTTCCGCGGGGGACCAGGCTGATGGTTTTGTAAAAAGTAGCCACGCTGAAAATGTGGCTTTTGCGGACTCCCAGTTTTTCCGCCAGCACGGGGATGATCTCAGGAGGGACATAATTATAGATGTCGCTGATGTCCTGCATGATCATCAGCAGGGCTTCCTTGTCGTTTTCGTAACGGCTGATAATTTCGTCGATTTGCTTCCAATCGATGTCTAATTTCGATCGCATGCGTTCGTTTCCTTTGGCATAGTGGTGGCCGGACCGACAGGCGAAGGCTTAAATTGAAGGCATGAGGGCTGTTGCGTCGGATGGAGGCAGGGCAGGGTCCCTATCAGGGATCCGATACCTTTAAAATACGATGTCTTTCCGTTAACCAGCATCATTTAAGAGGCGTGAGCTTCAAATCGTACCGGGCAATTTTCGACGCAGGCACCGCAGCCGGTGCAGCGATCCTGGATGATGCTGCGAGCGCGTTTCTTGACTTTGACCTTGAAATTTCCCGGGGAGCCCTCAACGGATTCCAAGTCTGCGTAAGTGATCAACTCGATATTCATGTGCCGGCCGACCTCGACCAGTTTGGGCGAGATGATTCACATGGCGCAGTCGTTGGTCGGGAAGGTCTTGTCCAGTTGAGACATGACCCCGCCGATCGAAGGGGATTTCTCAAGAAGGTAGACGTAGTAGCCGGAGTTGGCCAGATCCAGGGCCGCCTGCATTCCGGCGATCCCCCCTCCGACCACCATGACCGATCCAATCACGCTTTGAGTCATGCGTTGGACCTCCTCGTGTGCGTTGGCCAATGGGTTAAAAGTTGTGATTTGTGTGCCTTGCAGCATGTGAACACCGTAAATCCAGAATCTAACGCACGAAGGAGTCAGGTTACTCTCATCGAATTCGATTGTCAAGTCAATTCGGATAATTGCATGAGGTCCCGCCGTATGGCCAAAAAACTATAAATATGGCGTAATTTTGAAGTGTTAAAGGTGGGTCGTCAACGCGTAAAAACGATCGGCGTTATCAGTTGAAAGGGGTGGCTCAGCGGCGCAGGGGATTCGGCGGGTTCAACCAAACTTCCGGAAGCGGCATCAGCCGCTTCCGGAACGGGGAGGTGCAACATCCTGAATTGTATCAGGCCGCCAGACGGATCGCTTTATCGGCAGCGTTGCGCAATTCGACGGGGGTGAAGGGTTTGGGGACATATCCGACCGCCCCCATTCGGGCACCTTCAACCGCCGTTTCGATACTGGCGTATCCGGTGACGATAATGACCCGGGCGGACGGTTGACGATCCCGAGTCGCCGCCAGGAGTTCCAAGCCCTTGACGCCGGGCATTTTGAGGTCAAGAATCACCAGTCCGTAAGCTCCGGCCGCAAGCTTTTGCAACGCCTCGGCTTTGCTGGTCGCCTGCTCGATCTCAAAGCCCTTTTTGGCCAGAATCTTGCGGATGTTGTTGTTGACGGCCACCTCGTCGTCGATGACCAGGACGCGCTGCTGGCCGGCCTGGGGTTGCAGGCCTGCCCGGACGGCAGCCCGGGGCTGGAGGCGGGCCGTCATGGTTTGCTTGAGTTCCTCGTAGGGCATCACCAGCCGGTCTTCCATGTAGAGATGCTTCACATAATCCGGCCCGGCGACGGCGGCAACCTCGTCTGCTTCAAAGGGCAGATCCGGTCCGAGCCATCGGCGTTGGTCTGCGGCCGGCGCAGCAGCCGGCTTGCCCTTTTTGGCCTTGAGCTGCGGGCATTCGCCGCTTTTAGTGCCGGCCTTGCATGTGGCGCCCAGTTTTTTAAAGATGTCGCAGACCATCGATCCGACGGCGCAGTAGTTGGGTACGGATTCGGGCACCTTCACTTCCACTACCGGAACGTCCGAGCGGGACAGGCTGACGGCATAACCCGTTCCCGCTGCCATTTCCACCTCGCGGCGGTCAAAGGGCATGTCCACATCGATCTTGGCGGAATCGCCCTTAAGGCGGGCGGCCATGGTTTTCTTCAGCTCTTCGTAGGGCAGATAGGCGACGCCCTCACGTCCGAGCTGATGAACATATTCCGGCCCGGTGACCGAGACGACTTCATCGTAAGTGAAAGGCTGATCGATGCCCACCAATCGCCGCACGTCGACTCCGTCGGTTTTGGGGGCGGCTTTTTTGGTTTTTTTCTGCGGGCATTCGCCGCTTTTAGTGCCGGCCTTGCACGTGGCGCCCAGTTTTTTAAAGATGTCGCAGACCATCGATCCGACGGCGCAGTAATTGGGCAGCGTCGAAGGGAGCTTCACCTCCACCACCGGCATGTCGGAGCGTCCCAGCATTTTAACATAATTCTCATCGGTCGCCTGCTCCACCTCCTTGGCTTCGAAAGGTGCGTCGAGGTCGATCACGTCGATGAGTTCTTTTTCGGCAGCACTCGTGCGCACTTCCGATAGCTTTCCGGACAGGGCCTGGCCGACCTTTGTGCGCAGCTCCTGGGGAGTGAAGGGCTTGGGGATGTAATCCAGGGCGCCCAGCCGGATGGACTTCATCGCCGTATCGGTTGAGGCAAAGGCCGTCATGATCATGGCTTTGGTGAGCGGCCATTGATCCTTGACCATTTTCAGAAGCTCCAGACCGTTCTTGCCGGGCATGATAATGTCGGAGATCAGCAGGGCATAGGAATTTTTGGCCAGCTTTTCGATGGCTTCATCGGCATTTAAAGCTGTCGTGACATCGTAGTTTTTCTTCGAGAGGATTTTTTTCACGTTTTGACAAATGTTGGCCTCATCGTCGACCACCAGGATTTTGACCGGTTCCATATGCGCTTCTCCTTTTCGGGTTTGGTATGCGGTTTTCAGTTTGTTGGAAACCGTTAAGCAGAAGCTGTGCCACGCCGTTCATAATCCGAAATCAGATACCTCTTGATGAACTTGTAAGAAGTCGTCGCTCCGGCGCAGGCCGGAGCCCAGGAATTCTGCAACTGCTTAAAAATACAGGATTGCGGCTTTCGCCGCAATGACAGAAAAACATACTTGGCGACTTTTTACGAAGCTATCAAAATTTTAAATAACTCGAAAAATGCGACGGGTGGGTGGGCGGAAAATGTATATTTTTTTTATACACAAGATCTGAGAGAAGAGACCAGGCTTGGGTGGGCCTACGACCGGCGAAAGAGCGGTTGAATACGCTGTGATTGAAAGAAAACTCGTCTATCCCTGATTGGCTTCGGCGGGACCGAAGCGGACGATGGGTTAGTGTATAAAAAAAATATACGCTGTATTTTTTTCGGCGACGACACACCCACCCGGATCATTTATCCGTTTCGGATTGCGAATGGGTGGGATTCGGAGGGCGTCTGGCGCTGATCCCATGCTTTCGCAGCAGATTCTGAAAATTGGTTCGGCCTTTGACGCACGCGTGACGTTCCAATCATTTTGGGAGAGAGCCTGGATCAGAAAGCTTTTTTCAACTTCGTCTACGGATGTGCGACGAATCTCTTTTTTCAGCCGTTTCAGATCATCCTTGGTGCGGGGAGGCGGATGCTCCGTTTCCTTGTCCGCAACGGCCGCCTCGGGCAGGTCGAGATCTTCGAGCGTCAGCCGGCCTCCCTCGCAAAGAATCACCGCCCGTTCGATCACGTTGCGCAGCTGGCGGACATTGCCGGGCCAGTCATAGTCCGCCAGTCGGCGGACGCCATCCGGGTCTATCCCACTAATCATCTTGTTCATCTGGCGGCTGTAGTGGCGCAGGAAGTGCTCCGCAATCGGGAGGATATCGGCTTTCCGCTCCCTCAGCGGCGGCAGCAGGATGGGATAGACGAAAATGCGGTAGTAGAAATCCTCCCGAAACGCACCGGCCGTCACCAGGTTTTCCAGGTTTTTATTCGTAGCAAAAATGAGGCGGACATCCACCCGGCGGGGGGCCGCGGCGCCCAACGGCCAGAATTCGCGCGTTTCCAGGAACCGCAGCAGTTTGCCCTGGACGCCCAGGCTGATGTTGCCGATTTCATCCAGGAACACCGTTCCATGGTCGGCCAGCTGAAAGATGCCGGCCTTGTCCTTTTCGGCTCCGGTGAAGGCGCCCCGGGTATGTCCGAAGAGTTCGCTTTCCAGCAGGTTGGCGCTCAGCGTGGCGCAGTCGACGGCGAAAAAAACTTCGTCCCGGCGCAGGCTGTTGGCATGGATGGCCCGGGCGATGAGCTCTTTGCCGGTTCCGCTCTCACCGCCGACGAGCACGGTGGAGTCGGTGGGGGCCACTTTGGCGACCATCGCGATCACCTGCCGGATCTTGGAGCTGTCTCCGACCAGCTGGTGCGCGGTGGGGCGCGCAGGCGGGACTGCGGCCGGGGCCGGGTCGTTGTTCGAGGATTGCGCGATCGCGAGGGCCTGCCGGACGACGGCGCGGATTTCATCCGGGGTGAATGGCTTGGGCAGGTAGTCCACGGCGCCGAGCTTCATGACCTCGACGGCCGACGACACGCTGGCATAACCGGTCATCACGATGACCGGCATGCGCGGGTCGAGTTCCTTGGCTCGCCGCAAGACTTCCATCCCGCCCAGCCGGCTCATCTTCAAATCCGTGAGCACCGCATCAAAGGCCTCGACCGCCAGCAGGCTCAACGCTTCCTGCCCGTTCAACGCCGTGCGCACGCGGATGCCGACCTTGACCAGGATCTTTTCAACCGAGCGGCAGATGTTGATTTCGTCATCCACCACCAGGACCTTGGGCGGAGGGACCGACGTCATGCTGCTCCGTTGCCGATCGGAAGCGTGATGGTGAAGGTGGTGCCCCGGTTGGGTTGGCTGGCGACCTCGATGCGGCCGCCGTGCTGCACGATGATGCCGTGCGTGATCGCCAGGCCCAGGCCGGTGCCGGAATCCTTTGTCGTGAAAAAGGGCTCGAACACCTGCTCCAGCAGGCCGGACGGGATGCCGGCGCCCGTGTCCGTAACGTAAAGCCGGACATTCTTTTTACCGGCGCCCAGCTCGGTGCGTACGCTGATGGTGCCTCCCGACTCGGTCGATTCGATGGCGTTTTGGATCAGATTGATGAGGGCCTGGGTGATCTGCTGGGCATCCATTAGAAGGGGCGGCACTTTTTGGTCGAGATCGATTTTCAATTCGATGTCCTTGAATGCCGATTGCTTGCGGGTGAGCATCACGGTTTCGGCCACGATGACGTTGATGGAGCATCGTTTCATCTGGGGTGATTTCTGGCGGGCGAAATCGAGCAGGGCGGTTACGATGCTCCGGCAGCGCATGGTTTCTTTGATGATGGTTTCAAGTTCCCCGTAAAGCGGCGCGTTCGGGTCGGTGTCTTCCTGCAGGAGCATGGCGGTGGTCAGGACCGTGGTCAGCGGATTGTTGATCTCGTGGGCCACGCCGGCCGACAGCCGGCCGATGGACGCCAGCTTCTCCTGCTGCATGAGCGAGCGCTGCATCAGGATGTCCTTGGTGATATCCTTGGAGATCTCGATGGCGCCGATGATGCCGTCGGGTCCCGTGAGCGGGTAGCAGGAAATCGACACATGGCGCTCGGTGTTGTCCAAGTCCAGGTGGATGTGAGTGGTGCTGAAGGGCTTGAGGGTGGAGAGGGTCTCTTTCAGCGGACATGGGCAGTTTTCTTCGCTGCAGGGACAGCCGTAGCGATGGGTGACTTCGAAGCAGCTGCGGCCGATGATCTCCTCCCGGCTGAGTCCGACTTTTTTGAGCAGCGCATCGTTGGCATCCATGATCTGATGATTGGGGGCAATGACCAAAACGTCCTCGTTGATGAGATCGTTCATGACGATCTTGTAGATGGAGTTGGCCTGCAGGAAACCGCGTTCATTATCCTTGTCGTCGTCATAGATCCGGTACATGTCCAGGAAGAGCCGGCTGGTCTGATAGTTCATGGCGCGGACGTCGGGCCTCTTGCGGGCGATGATATCCCGGAAAACTTCCGGATCGTCGGTGAGGTCCATGATCAAATTGATGTCATCGCGCTCGAAAAAGGCGTCATACTTCTCAAACAACGGGATACCGGATCGATGGATTTCCTCCCGGCATGTCGGATCGCCTCCGGGATCGGCGAAGCCCACGATCGTGGGAGCGATTTCGTTGTACGTGTGCGTTTTGAAAAAGTTGAGGATGCGGATGCATTCGGTGTCGGAGCCGATGATGGCGATGTTCATGGGGAACTCCTTCAAGAGGCCGGCCGGGACGATGCCTGTAGCGTGCAACTATCCGGCCCCGCCGCGCGGAGGTTTTTTCAACTTATGAAGCAGTTTGGAAAAAAGTTCAAGAGCAACGGCACGGCCTTTAGACCTTGCCCGTCGGCCCGCCGACCGGGGCGACGACCGAAAGGAGCTGGCGGGTGAGCCGCTGCTTTAGAAAATTCTTGATCATCTCTGGCGGTACGGCTATCGTCCAAACTTCAAACCGTCCGCAGCGGAAACCGGCCCGCCGCCGCGGCGTTCCGCTACGCTCATTGGGCAGGAGCCAAACCGTGGTATGACAGCCCCTCTTCTCATTGCAGACGGCTCGGAAGCATCCGCCCTCCGCCTCCAGGCGGTTCTCGCTGATCTGGGATACGACGCGGCTATCGCCCTCTCTGCGGCCGAGGCCCTTAAGGCTTGCGCCAAACTGAGCCCGGCCGTATTGCTGGCGTCCCATCGCCTGCCGGACATGGACACCTGCGAACTGCTGCGCACCCTGAAGCAGTCCCGGCGGGAGCTTGAAATCATCGTATTGTGCCCCCGACGAAGCGTGGCCGTGCAGGCGCGCCGCCTCAAACCGCTGGCATCGGGTCTTCTGGGCCGACCGGTCCACTTCGACGAGGCGGAACTGCTCCTGCGGGGCGTGATGGAGCGCGTCCATCTCCGGCGTCAGCTCCAGCAAGGAAAAAGGGAAATCGCCCGCCGGATCCGGCGGCGCTACGTCAAACGCATCGAAACCGAACGGTTCTTGAGCGTCAAGCAGATCCTCGACAAGGTGTCGACCTTCATCGGCGAACTGGCCCGCGAAGTGGAAGGCGGCGTCCGCTATTTCAACGAAATTCCCTATTTTATCGCCATCCACGACCGGAAATGCCGGGTGGTGGCCGCCAACCGCGCCTATCGCACCCTGCTCGGGCGGCGCATCGGAGACCCCGGTTGGGAAATCTATGACGGTGAGTCCTGCAGCCGGGAGCGTTGCCCGGTGGGGCGCACCCTTCTGACTGAAAACGCCCTGGATCTGCGCGAAACCGTGCGTTACCGCAGCGGCGCCAAGGTGCCCGTCATCGTTCACACCGCACCGATTTTCAACGATGACGGGACCGTCAAGCTGGTGATGGAAGTCTCCGCCGGGACGCAGGACATCGGCCGGTTGAAAGAGGACCTGCGCAACACCCAGCAGCGCTACCAGCTGTTGTTTGATGCCGTCCCCTGTTATGTGGCCGTCCTGGACCGTGAGATGCATGTTACGGCCAACAACCGCCGGTTCATCGACGAATTCGGGGACCAGACCGGGGTGGCCTTCCGGGAGGTTTTTCACATCGATCCGGAGAAATTGAAGAACACCCCCATGCGCAAGACCTTTCACGACGGCAAAGCCCATCACGGCGAAATGACGCTGCCCGCTTCCAGCGGGCGCCGTTATCAAACGATGGTCTGGACCTCGCCGATCTTTTCGGCGGCGGGCAAACTGCTGCAGGTGCTCCTGGTCTTTATCGATATCACCCAGATCCAGGATCTGAAAAGCAATCTGACCTTCCTGGGGTTGATGATTGCCTCGATCTCGCACAGCATCAAGGGCGTGCTTTCGGGACTGGACGCCGGGGTCTACACGCTTGGCAAGGCCATCTCCCTCCGGGATGAAAACCGCACCCAAGAAGGCCTGGAGCTGGTCAAGCACATGGCCGAACGCATTCGCAAGATCACCCTGGATATTCTTTATTACGCCAAAGAGCGCGAGCTGAACCGCTCCCTGATCGACCTTCGGCAATTTGCCCGCGACGTGATCGAAACCGTGCGCCCACGTTTTGAGCGCCTCGGCATCCGGCTGGAGTGTGACGATGCAAAGGGCACGGGCACGTTTTCCGCGGATGCCGGGCTGCTCAAGGCCGCGCTGGTGAACTTTTTGGAAAACGCGGTGGATGCCTGTGTCGCCGACGCCAAGGGGAAGCGCGAGCATCGCGTGGTGTTGAAATGCGAGAGCAACCCGGATGCCATCGGGATGTCGGTCGAGGACAACGGGTTGGGGATGACCTCCGAGCAGCTCAAGCGATTGTTCACGGTGTTTTATTCCACGAAGGGCATCAAGGGGACCGGGCTGGGCCTTTTCATCGCGGACCAGATCATCCGCCAGCATGGGGGCGACATCGTGGTGGAGTCGAGTCTCGGCCAGGGGTCCCGCTTCTGCGTCCGCCTGCCGCGCATGCCTGCGCAGGGAGCCTCCTGCAGCGAAGATATCCATGGACCAGACCGTTCTGATCGTCGAAGGCAATAAGCGCCGGCTGAGACGGCTCGGCCGCCTGGTGTCCGAGCGCGGCTACCCCGTTCTTTACGCCGCTAGCGGCGCGGAGGCATTGGGCCTCGTTGCCGCCTCCCACCCCCCGGTGGTGATTGCGGGCGGCCGCCTGCCGGACCAGGACATCGACGTGCTGGTCCGGGAGATCAAACGGCGTTTTCGCGACGTGGAAATCCTGGTGCTGGCCGACGAGCCCTGGGTGATCGAGGAGCTCAAACCGATCGCTGCCGGCTTCCTTACCAAGCCGTTCAACTCCCATCTGATCGATGTGCACATCCTTCGGGCGTGTGAGCGGGCATCGCAGAGGCGCCGGCTGCGGGAGATGCCCCATGGTATCATCCGCCGGTTTGAAAAAAAGGTCGGCGAACGTCTGGAGACCGAGCGGTTTCTCACCGTCAAGCAGATCGTCGATAAACTGTCCACCTTTATCGGCCAAATCGCCCGCGACGTGGAGGGCGGTGTCCGCTATTTCAACGAAATTCCCTATTTTGTCGCCATCCATGACCGTCAGGGGCGGGTACTGGCCGCCAACCGATCCTACCGCCTGCTTCTCGGGGGCGGGGCCGGCGACGCCAGCTGCCTGATCTACGAGGGTCGATCGGGCGGATCGGACGAATGCCCCGCCGGGCGCACCCTGCGCACCGGCAACGCCCAGGAATCCCGAGAGATCGTCCGGTACCGCAGCGGGTCGCGCGTGCCGGTGATCGTCCACACGGCGCCGATCTTCAATAATGACGGCGAGGTGGAGCTGGTGCTCGAGGTTTCCGCCGGCACCCGGGATGTGGAGCAGCTCCGGGACGAGCTGCAGAACACGCAGCAGCGTTACGGGTTGCTGTTCGACGCCGTCCCCTGCTACGTGGCGGGACTGGACCCCGACCTGCGGGTGACGACCGCCAACCGGCTTTTTACGAACGAATTCGGGGAGAAGATCGGAGTCTCCTTTCGAGAGGTTTTTCTGATTGATGATGATACCTTTCTCGATTCCCCGATCCAAAAGACGCTAAGTGAAGGCAAACCCTTCAACGGGGAGGTGGCGCTGACGGGTCCGAACGGTCGGGCCTACCACATGCTGGTCTGGACCTCGCCCGTGACCACGGCCGCCGGTAAACTCATGCAGGTGCTGGTGATATTTCTGGATATCACCCAGATCCGCGAGCTGCAGAGCAACCTGGCGTCCCTCGGCCTCATGATCGGCTCCATTTCCCACAGCATCAAGGGGGTCCTGACGGGTCTGGATGCGGGGCTCTATCTGCTGAACAAGGGGATTTTCAAGGGCGACGACGCCCAGGTTCAAAGCGGCCTGGAGATCGTCCGGAGCATCGCCGAACGCATCCGCAAGATGGTCATGGACATCCTCTTCTGCGCCAAGGAGCGGGAGCTGCAGCGCGAACGCATCGGCGTCCGGGCTCTTGTCGAAGATGTGGTGCGAACCGTGCAGCCTCTGTTTCGCAGCAAAAACGTGGAGCTGGTGTGCGAGCTTGAGCGCGATCTGGGGTTCTTCGAGGTTGATCCCGGCATGCTGCGCTCGGCGTTCGTCAACCTGCTGGAGAACGCGGCGGAGGCTTGCGCGGCCGAAGGCTCCGCCAAGGCCTACCGTACGGTTTTCGGAATTGAAGCCAACGCCGACGTGGTGGGCTTCCTGGTGGAGGACAACGGCATCGGCATGACACCCGAGCAGCTCAAGAACCTGTTTACCGTCTTTTTCTCAACCAAGGGAAGCAAGGGAACCGGGCTGGGGCTTTTCATTACCGACAAGATTATCCGCCAGCACGGGGGAACGATCACGGTCGATTCGGCCGTCGGCCGCGGCGCCCGCTTCGGAATCATGATCCCTCGCCGTGCCGCGGTGCCTTAAACAAGATGGCCACCCAGCATCCAGCATCCCGCATCCCGCATCCGGCCGAAGATGGCCGGCCGCGCGTCATCGTGATCTGCGGACCGACGGCCGTCGGGAAAACCGCGGCCGGGATCGAGGTGGCCCGTGCCGTCGGCGGTGAGATCGTCGGCGCGGATTCCATGCAGGTGTACCGATACATGGATATCGGAACGGCCAAGCCGACCGCAGCGGAGCAGGCTGCGGTCCGGCATCATCTGATCGATGTCGTGGACCCGGATGAACCGTTCGATGCCGCGGATTACATGGCTCTGGGGCGGCAGGCCCTGTCGCAACTGCTCCGCCGCGGCAAGACTCCGGTCGTAGTCGGCGGCACCGGGCTTTACATCAAGGCGCTGCTCTACGGGCTCTTCCGTTCGGATGCGCGCGACCCCGCGGTGCGGGCGCGGCTGCGTGCCGAGGCGGAGTCTCAGGGCGCCGCCGCACTGCACGCACGCCTGATACAATGCGATCCGCCGACCGCCGGGAGGCTGCACCCGAACGATACGGTCCGTATTCTGCGGGCGTTGGAAGTTTTTGAAGTGACCGGCCGGCCCATTTCCGCGCTGCAGCGCGAACACCGCTTCGGGGACGCGCCGTTCCATGCGCTGAAGATGGGGCTATCCCTCGATCGCGAGACGATTTACCGGCGGATCGACCGTCGCGTCGAGGCCATGATCGCGACCGGGCTGGAAGAGGAGGTGCGCATGCTTTTAGCCCGAGGCTACGGCCCGCATCTCAAACCCATGCAGTCCATCGGCTACAGCCACATGGCGGCGTTCATCGCCGGTGCGGCCAATCGGTCGGAGTGCATCCGTACTCTCCAGCGCGACACCCGCCGCTTCGCCAAGCGCCAGCTGACCTGGTTTCGGGCAGACCCCGATATCCGGTGGATG
>JALOPB010000129.1 GCA_025454115.1 Desulfobacterales bacterium
AATCTACGGCCAGAAACGGTCCAGGGTCAATAAGAGACATTCGGCATCAAGTATTGCCTTGCACCGGCCGATATGCTTAGAAGTGGTTTTATACCTCCGCCTGCACTGGAAGGAAGGAACAGCTTGCATTGACTGAAGGAATTGGCACCCAATCCGTTGAAAACAGCAAAAGAGGCCAGGGCGATGAGCTTCGCGCCGGCGGTGACCGGCGACGGAAAGTGCTGCCGCCGCTGCGCTACCTGATCAGCGGCGGTCGGCGGCGAGCCGTCCGTCGCCTGGCAGACAGCCATCGCATCGTCCTTCTGGACCGTTACAGCCCCAAGCTGTTCGCTGCTATTATTGGTATTCTATGCCTCAGCCTTCTCGACGCCGTCCTGACGCTTTACCTGGTCGAGAATGGATCCAGCGAACTCAATCCGATTATGGACTATTTTCTGAAAAAGGGCCCACGGATTTTCACCGTGGCCAAGTATATTCTAACCTGCATCGCGGTGCTCATTTTCTTGGTCCTGGCCAACAGTGTCGTGCCGCGATCCAACTTTCGCGCCAAGAAGCTTTTCCCGTACGCGCTGCTTGCTTTCGGAGCTGTCATTGTCTGGGAGCTCATACTCATTTTTTTCCTGGTCACCCGGGTTTAGGAGACGTCCCTCGCTTCGCCGCACGCATTAATTCCATAGGACTCGGCAATGCCATCGGTGGCCTTGTGCCAGCTTCCCATTCCCCGCCAGAATTTTGGTCGTCGGACCGGCAACATCCCTCTGGGTGCGGCCTGTCTGAAGCTCGCCGTTAAAGATATACCCAACGCAGCGGTTCAGATCCTGCCGCAGGACCTGGCCGCTTATCTCGGTGATGCGGCGCTGGCCGAACATCTCAGCGGCTTCAAAGCGGACATCTACGGGTTCACGGTTTTCAGCTGGAACCTGCAACGCAGTCTGTATGTTGCGGAGAAACTGAAAAGAGCCGGCAACTGTCGGATTGTCTTCGGCGGTCCGGAAATAACCCCCGACAACGATCTCGCGCATTCACCATTTGTGGACTTCTATGCCTACGGCGAAGGGGAGGCGATTTTCCGTCGGTTGCTGCAGGACGCCGATGCCTGGTCGGCCGGCAGCGGCGCGGAAGGTGCCGCGGGATGGTTTCGAACGGCCGAGAGCCCCTATCTCGGCGGGCTGATCGATCCCTCGATCGAGAATCTGATGCTGCTCGAGACCCAGCGTGGCTGTCCATACCGCTGCGGGTTCTGCTTCTACAAAAAATCGCGGCAGGGGCTCGTCTTTGCGGAGGCGAACAACCTGCTGCGCGCGGTGGCTTGGGCCGCTGAAAAGCGGATCGCCGAGATCTACCTCCTGGACCCTTCTCTGAACGCCCGGCCGCGCCTCAAGGAGCTGCTGGCCGAAATTGCCCGATTGAATAGCGGCAGGGGAATCCGGCTGTTCAGTGAAATTCGGGCGGAGGCGGTCGATGACGAACTGGCGGACCGGCTGGCGGCGGCCGGATTTTATTGGTTTGAAATCGGCCTGCAGAGTACCAATCCGAAAGCCCTTAAGCTGATGAACCGGCCGACCCGTTTGCGGCGCTTTGTCGAAGGGGCGCAGCAGCTCAAGGCGCGCGGGATCACGCCGAGCATCGACCTCATCATCGGCCTGCCCGGCGACGACCTGCAGGGCTTCCGGCGCAGCGTCGATTTTGTGGCCGATCACGGGCTTCAGGACGATGTGCAGATTTTTCCGCTTTCGATCCTGCCGGGCACCGACTTCCGGCGGCGCCATCGTGAATTGGGGCTGCTTTTCGAAAACCATCCGCCCTATACGGTGACCTCCAGCCGGGGGTTCGGCCCCGAGGATTTCCTCCAGGCGTATGATTACGCCGAGAGCCGCCTGGATACGGTGTTCTTTCCGTTGCCCGACCTGGATGTGTCCTGGCGCGTGGACGCGGCCGGCGAGGTGGGAGCAGCGACCGATCTGCGCATCGCGATCGGAGGCGGTCGTTACGTGGCCAAACTGATGCTGAACCGTAAGCGGCCGCTCGACGAAATCCGGCGGCTGGCCGGGCAGCTCACCCAGCCTTACCAGCTGCTGGTGGGGAACCGGATCGGTGCCGCTTATTTGAAAAGTGTTCTGGCGATCATCACCGCCGAAAACCCGTTTACGCCCCTGGAAGTCGTGTTTTTCGAGCCGTCCGAGCCTCCTCGGTCATGCGCGCTTCTTGCGGACCTTCACCTCCGGCGGCCGCATTTCCTGGACGGCGACCTGCGCTTTCTGTTTGCCAAGCCCGGCAACCGTGCCGTTCTGTTCACGCTGGTCTCCGTCGACCGCCGGCCGCGGTTTCAGGGCGATATGGAACGGCAGGTCTTCTGGTGGCGCAAACCGATGCTGCCGGAGCTTGAGGATTTGCAGGAGTTCGAGGACCTGGATGGCGTCCTGATCGATGCGCCTGCCTCGGCTGCAAAGATTCGCGCCTGGCAGGATCGCCTCGGCCGAGATGCGGCTGAAAAACATCACATCAGTTTTGCCGATGCGCGTCTGCAACAGCGGTGGGTGGTGCTTGCCAGCCCGGATGAATATGTCGAGAACGTGATGCGCTGGGAGGTTTAACGCTCGGGATCATGGCCTTCGGTGCGGGGACGTGGTAGGAGTTACTGACGCAGAAAACGCAATGGAGACGGACGAACCCCATCCGCTCGGTTGACTTGTTTTGATTTGAAATTAGAATAAAGCCAATTTTTCTCAGGGAGGAGAACGTTATGCCGATCTACGAGTATCAGTGCAATGCCTGCTGCCACTGCTTCGAGGAGCTGGTTTTTTCGTCCAATGCACCGATGCCCCAGTGCCCCCGGTGCGACTGTGCGGATGTTAAAAAACTCATGTCGGCCAGCTGCGTGCGCGCCGAAGGGATCCCCACGGGATCCGGTGGCTTCAAAGCACCCGCCTGCAAGCCCTCCGGCTGACGGATCTAACTCTGCCCCTCGGTTCGAGGGGCTAAGCGATTCTCAAGCTTTATCGAACTCAAATCAAATCAGAAATGGGGCGGCCTGCACACCGGCAGGCCGCCCCATTTCTATACTTCAATCGATTCCCCCGGTTTCATCACCGCGACTTTGGTTGCGGTTTCCTTTTCCACGCGTGCGGCCCAGGCGTTGGGATCCTGCCTGATCACGTCGAAAGTGTTGTAGTGGATCGGCACCACCTGTTTGGGCTGGATTAGCTTGACGGCCCGCAGGGCGTCGTCCGGCCCCATGGTGAAGTTGTCGCCGATGGGCAGGATGGCCAGATCGATGCCCTCCTCGCCGATCAGCTGCATGTCGCCGAAGAGTCCGGTGTCGCAGGCATGGTAGATTTTCTTGCCGTCCAGGTAAAACAGAAAGCCGCAGGGATTGCCGCCGTAGGAGCCGTCCGGCAGGGCTGAGCCGTGCAGGGCGAGGGTCAGTTTGACCCGGCCCCAGGGATAGTTGAACCCCCCGCCGATGTGCTGGGGATGGACGTTTTTGACTCCCTGGGCCACCATCCAGTTCTGAATTTCGAAGTTGGAGATGACGGTCGCACCGGTGCGCTGGGCGATGGCCACCGTGTCGCCCACGTGATCGCCGTGACCGTGGGAGACCAGGATGTAGTCGGCCGAGACCTTCTCGGCTTTGACCGGCGCCAGCGGATTGCCGGTGAGGAAGGGATCGATCAGCAGTTTGGCCTTGCTGCCCTCGATCAAAAAACAGGCGTGGCTGTACCAGGTGGCTGTGACGGTCATGGCACCCTCCTTTCGGGTTGAGGTTCTTTCACGAGGTAAATCCCGGGCAGGCTGGCCAGGGTCACCAGCCCTTTCAAGATCACGTTGGCGGCAAAAATCGACCAGACGACCGCGGCGGGCAGGGCACCGCCGAAGGCCCCCCAGCAGAAAATGAGGCTGTCCACCGGGATGCTGAGGCCGTTACTGGCGAGCACCCGCATCCACTGGAAGCGCGTGGTCACCCGGCCGACCCACCAGCGGTATACTTCGGTGTCGATCAGCTCGCTCATCACTTCCGCCACGATGCTGGCCGCCACGATCCGCCAGACCGGCCCGAGAATGGTCTCGAACTCACGTCCCAGGCCCCATGCGGGGTCTTCCGGCAGACGCACGGCGAACTGGAAAAAGGCGGCCATACAGAGATTGACGGCAGCCGCCAGGATGACGACGGTGCGGGCCGCCGCAATCCCCAAACGCTTGTGGACCAGATCGCGCAGGGTGAACGTGAGCGGGTAAATGAAGGTTCCGGCGTCGATGCTGAACCCCGCCACCAGCGCAATCTTGAGGCTGGCGATATCGGATAGCATCTGGGCGGCGATGTAGAGGCCGACGACCAGGATGCCGGCGGCCGGCAGGACCTCCGGCGCTATGGCTGCGGATGGAATGCCTCTCATGGGCGTTCGTATAATACAAGCGCTGCGGCCTGTCAAAACATACAAATTTGTTTTAAATATCTCATGGATCTTACAGCTCTGTAGAAATCCATCCGCGTGAGGAGACGGCTTGTGAACGGTCAGCTTTCAAGCAACTATTTGAAATTAATTAAAAAAAAATAAACATGGACCGTTTTCGGACCAAATGGCACGAATGTTGATTTGTTCAAGGTCGTAAACCGTAACCGATGCAAGCAGGGAAGGAGCGGATATGAAAACCGACGCGGTCGTCAACGATGCAGAAAAGAACACCCGGGAGATCGTAACGTGCAGCTGCTGCGACCGGGTTCTGACGAACCCGAAAGAAGCTGTGCGCAGCTGCAAGCGAGTCATGTGCGTCTCCTGCTACGAAAGCCTGCTGAACCCGTTTCAGAAGTGCTGTTGCAGCGGCGGTGTCATTTAAACGACAGACGGCAGACGGTATCGAGTGATGCCATCGCCGTTGTCCTCGGCATCGTGGTTTTTGGTTTTTGCGGGCGAGCCTTTCCGGCAAGGATTCCGCCACTGATCCGCCCTGCGCTTGAAATCTCCGTATTTCCCAAACCGGCCCGTCACGCGATTCTCCTCCTTCCGGATGGCAGCGGAAATGAACGGCCGACCGGACGGTCAGCCCTTTGTTTCGGCTCGCCTCGTTGCGTTGGGGTTTCTTTGCCGTTCTAAACACCCGCTTCGCTTTCATCTCGACCGAACCGTATTTTAACGCAATGCTCATGCGGAACAAACGGTGCCGGCGAAGAATGGAGGCGGATACAGAAAAATCATAAACCCAATCTTGGAGCCTGTTCCAGTGTCCATTAAATTTTTCCGCAACGATCACACCCTTTGCATGTTCGATCCTGAAACGTTTCAGATTCATCTCTATCAGCACGGATGCTGGGTCGAATCGGATGACCCCATGCTGCGTGAAGACATCCGGTTCCGCTCAGTTGAACTCAGCCGCGACCAGGCCCTGCAGCTGAGTGAAGCCTGAAGCCGGGCCGCTTATGCAGATGCACGCCCCGGGAACAGCGACGGCAGCTTGAGCAGCAGCGACAGGTCGCCCTCGACCGTGTATTTTCCCGCCATAAATGCCTCCCGGCCGTCGAGTTCTCCCTTGGCAATGGCCAACCACACCTCGCCGGGTGTGTGAATCACAACGCCGGGGGCGACTGCCGGCCCCTGGTGATACCGGCAGGTCCCTCCGCTGATTTCCAGGTGGGCCTGAAACTTCTCCGCCCCGGACACGTCGAATTGATAAACCGCATCGAGGCCCCCGGCAGCCGACCGGTCGAAGGCCAGCGGCATCGCCTCCAGAAGTTCCCGGCAGGTTGAAGCCTGCCCGGCGGCGGACGCTGAAGACGTTTTTCGGACTTCAGTTTTTTTCCCCGCGCGCTTGGCTTTGTGCCGGGCGATCATTTCCTGCACCCACGCCTTGCGGATCTCGGGATCATAAGCGGTTTCTTCGCTTCGCTGCTGGATGTAGGTTTCAAAGCCGTTGAATAGCCCGTGGGTTTCCCAATGCGCATAGTCATGATTCATGATGGCGTCTTTGTGGCGGTGCACCAGGCCCCCCATGAACTGGTAAAATCTTAGATCCGCATCGGATGCCGGATAGCGCCGCTTGTCCCGAATCGCCTGGGCCAGGTCCCGGGCCAGATTTCGGGCGTGGGCCTCGACGGCTTCCCGGCCGACAAATTCACCCGGCGACGTCGCCATGGCCGTCAGCCGTCCCACCGGAAAAGCGCCGTACACCCGCAGAAGCCCTGCCAGATACTCGGCCGTTTGGGTTTCCCCCATGCCGGCCGAGACGCTGACCGCCAGGCCTGGCTTCCAGGAAGGCCTGGGTTTGTGGCCCCATGCGAGGCTCCGGTCGAGAAAGGTTTTCATCTGGGCGGTGACGTGCAGGAAGTAGACCGGAGAAGATAGAATGACGCCGTCGGCTGCCAGCAGGCGCTCCACGATCCCGTGATGGTCGTCGGGGATCCAGCATCTGCCCTTTTCCATGCAGAGCGCGCACCCGACGCAATATTCGATCTCGTGTTCGCAAAGCGTTACGACCTCGAGCCCGCAGCCCTGCTCAGCAAGGGAGGGTCGCAGCATGTCAAGTATCAGGGCGGTGTTGCCGATTCCGGCGTGAGGCGATCCGTTTACGGCGACGATGGTGAAGCGGTGGTCCATGGTGGTTTCCTTCTTTTGGCGGATGCCGCGGCCGGCCTATGGCGCATCAGTCGAGCCAAGGCTCCGGTTCATCACGCTCGGCCGCCGGCGTTTCCTTGAGGTCTTTCATGGCCGCCACCCGAAGCTGAAACAATCGGTCGATGACATATGCCCGGCACATCCGGGTGTTCTTGACCATCTGGATAGTGGCCGCAGCATCGTTTTGATAGGGCAGGCGGCCCGTCATCCGGTTGCGCAGCGCCATTTGAAGAAGTGCGGGGTGACAGCTGTCTTGGCGCGCTTACGATCGCTTGCCTATGCCCGTTGGGGAACCACGGTCGTCAGGGCCATTCGTTTAAAATGGGCCAGGATGGTGCGAGCGTCTTCAGGCGTCGGTTGCGGCGGCAGCTGGGACATTATCCCAAGGCCTTCGCTGGCCGCGTGGAAGGCGTCAGGGGGCAGCGTGCTGATCACCACCGTGTTGATCATGGCGTTGATCCGCAGCAGCCGGCGCACCAGATCGAGCCCCGGCATGTCAGGCAGGTTCTCATCGATGATCACACCGATCGGCGGGTGCTTCATGACGTCGGCCACAGCCGCCTGCCCGCTATTCGCCCACGCCACCTGAACGTCCTGGCTTTGCGCCAGGGATTCGGCAAATCCGGCCAAGGGTTTTCGGCCGGTCGTGACGATCAAAATTCTATGCATGTCGATTATCCTTGCGACCTGCGCCCGCAGCACGAGCCGGGCCCGGCGCAGCCGGCCTCGGCCGGCCGGCTGCCGCAACAGCCGTGGTCGCGAGGGCCGGGCGTATGACGACGGGTGCCGCCGCTGAGCGGACTGCTCGGCGACATCTGTTTTTCCGGTTGAGCCCCTCCGCAGGACGGGCACGTGATGGGCTCGCCGGCCGACAATACCAGCACCTCTCCCTGGTAGCCGCAGCCCGGGCAGTGGATGTCAAATATGGGCATCGCGTGGTTTCTCCTCAATGGTTGAGCGGTCCGCAGGAGAGGAAGGCGCGCGTTGCCGGTAGCAATCGGCAATGGCTTCCCCCAGGGTGTTGACGGCCAGACGCGCACAGTGCAGGTGGTCCTCCGGCAGGCCGCCCAGCTCGGCTTCCACGTCCTGCGGAGAAATTTCCAGGGCATCTTCCAGCGTGCGCTGGCGGGCGAGTTCGCTCATGGCGCTGGCGCAGGCGATGGTGAAGGCGCAGCCGCGGGGCCGGCAGCGGATGTCGGCGATCCGCTGGTCGGCGACCGTGAGCGTCACTTCGACCGAATCTCCGCACTGGCCGACGCCCAGGGCGCGCCCCGAAGGAAGCTCGATAATGCCCATATTGCACGGCACGTTGACGTGCCGGATGAAACGGTCGTCAAGCTTGCTGAAATCCCTGGCCGAATTCCGGCAGGCGTCCCTCGCTGAAGGCCTGCACCGCTTCGCCGACGGTTCGGGCCGGTCCGCAATGAAAGACCTGGATCCCCATCTGCTGGAATCCCATGAGCGGCCGCATGCCCATGCCGCCGGCCAGCAGGACCCGCACCCGGTTCTGGGCCAGATGGCTCACCGGCGCCATGCAGCCGCCCTGCTCGTGCGGGACGTTCGGGATGACGTTGACGGCGGAAACCTTGCCGTCGTCGAGGGTGATGAGGGTGTAAAGCTCGCAGTGCCCGAAATGGGCTCCCAAGCCGGCATCCAGGCCTCCGGGGGATTCAGAGGGTACAGCAACGATGGTGCTCATTTTTTAAACTCTCCTTTCAGGTTCGATGGGTCTTGGAATGATGTTTTCTTACGGCTGCCCAGTTCCATGATCCGGCGCCAGGTATGGCGGATGTTCATGGACAGACCATCGGCGCTGAACTCGGTGACCGCCTGGCGCTGGACCATGGCCTCGGTCACGGCCGGATCATATGGCAGCGCCGCCAAGAATTCGGTCCGGGCCGCATCGCACCAGCGCTGAATATCCTTGGTGTTCTCCGGGTTCAGGTCGGCCTTGTTCACGATCACGCCGGTGGGTATTTTAAAGTGCCGGCAGAGATCGGCCACGCGTTCGAGGTCGTGCCGTCCGGACGGCGTGGGCTCCGTCACCAGGACGGCAAAATCGGTTCCGCTGAGCGAACTGATCACGGGGCAGCCGATTCCGGGAGCGCCGTCGGACAGAATCAGGCTGCGCCCG
>JALOPB010000130.1 GCA_025454115.1 Desulfobacterales bacterium
CCCTGGACCAAATGGCGCGTCGTCAGGATGCGGCTTTCACGGATCTCGTTCTTGACGGCCTCGGTCCAGCGCCCGAAGATCGATCTCCCGGCCAGATTGATCACGGCGTCGATCTCGGACAAGTTCTGCTGCCACCGGCCCGGACGGGTCGTATCGGCCGCGATGAATCGATAGGCTTCATGGTCGATCCGGCTTTTCGCCGCCGAGCGGCCCATGCCGATCACCCGATGGCTGTGACTCAGCAATGATTTGCACAGGTGCGTTCCGATGAAGCCGGACGCTCCGGTAACCACAATTTTCATGGATTCCCAACCCCCGGATGTGGATTACCGTCACCCTAGGTCGCACGCGTAGGTTTGTCAACGGCAGGCTGAAATTGAAAACGATGGGAGATCAGTCTTGATGACTTCGTAAATAGCGTCCAATCTCTGCGTTGCGCTTCATCTCGCTGCCGTTGCGGCGTACGGTCCGTACGCCTCGCGGCACGAGATTCGCGCGCCTTGATCTGGGCCTCTTTACGAAGTCATCGATTCGGATGACTTTTTACAAGTTCATCAGTCTTCGGGGTGATTATTAGCTGCGGGGAGGCCGGCTTCCGAAGAGCGCCGGCAATCCGGGCAAACACCTACAAACTCCAGTTTATGACCGATCACGGAGAAGTCGGTGAAATCCCTGACGCAGGTGTTCAGATCCACCCCCGGGTCAAGCCGGTCGCATCGTTCACAGCGGATGTGGTGATGGCAGTCCGCCCGGCCATCAAAGCGTTTCAGGCTGCTGCCTGAATCCAGTTTCTGGATTTCACCGGATCCGGAAAGAATTTCAAGGTTGCGATAGATCGTCCCGAGGCTGACTCGAGGGAGGCGCTTGCGCACCATTTCATAAATTTCATCGGCGCTCGGATGGGTGTTGACCTTGCGCAATTCCTCAAGGATCACCATCCGTTGCCGTGTCATCCGCAGATTGGACTGTTTCAGCACAGCTGCTTGCCTTCCTGGTACAGGGGACGAATGCGGCGGATCAAGGCGCACGACGCAACGCCCCGGCTATCCCTTTTTGCGCTTTTCAATCGGCATGAATTCACACACTTCCGGACCGCAGTAATCCCCGATGTATTCGGATTCCGGCCGGTAAAGCACGGGCTTGGCCGCTGCGCCCGCGAACTGCTCTTCGATGACATGAGCGGCCCATCCGGCCACGCGCGCAATGGCAAACACCGGCGTGAACAAGTCCACCGGAATGCCCAGATAGTAATACAGCGAGGCACTGTAAAAATCAACGTTTACAGGGATATCGGCGTTTTTGCGCTTACGGAAGATCTCCTTGGCGGTCTTCTCGATCAGCGTAGACATTTCGTACCAGCGCGGGTTGCCGGTTCGATCGCCCAGGGCCTTCGACATGGGCGCCAGGATGTGGGCGCGGGGGTCGTCCACGTCGTAGACCGCATGGCCGAGCCCAAATAGCTTGCGGCCGGCGTCGAGCTCGACATTGACGAAATCCGCCACGTTGTCGGGGCTGCCGAGCTTGAGCAGCATCTGCATGACCCTGGCGTTCGCCCCGCCGTGCAGTGCTCCGGACAGCGAACCCACGCCGGCGGCGACCGCTGCGTACATGTGCGCCTGGGTGGAAGCCACCTCGCGGGCGGCAAATGTAGAGGCGTTGAAAGCGTGCTCGGCATGCAGGACGAGCGCGGTGTCGATCGCCCGAATCGCAGTCTCCTCCGGCACCTGGCCGTTCAGCATATAAATAAAGTTGGCGGCATGATCGAGTTCGGGCGACGGGGCTATCGGATCCAATCCGTTGCGAATGCGGTGCCACGCGGCGACAATGGTTGGAAACTTGGCGACCAGTCGATGGGCCATGCGCAGGGCGGCCTCTTTCGAGTATTCTGCGATGTCGGGATCGTGGTTTGCGAGCATGGGCACCGCGGCTTGCAAAACGTCCATCGGATGCGCGTTGGTTGGGCAAGTTCGGAGGGCTGCCATCAAAGAAGCAGGAATTTCGCGTTCGGCAGCCAGCCGCTTACGATATGGCTGGAGTTCCTCCGCCATCGGCAGATACTCATATAACAGCAGGTGAACGACCTCTTCATAGCTTGCATGAGCCAGGTCCTGAATCTTGTACCCGCGGTAGATCAGACGGCCATTTTTCCCGTCGACCTCGCAGATCCGGGTATTGGCAATGGTGACGCCTCGCAATCCGGTGTTGAGTGTGATTTTGCACGCTTCTTCCATCTGGCACCTCTTGTTGCTTATCGTTTAGAAAGGCAATTTTTCGGGGGGGCGCCGTTCCGGCACATAGTCGCGGGGAACCTTGCCCTCGTTCCAATCCTTGGAAACATAAAGGTTGCAGTAGCAGCTGCCGAACTCCGCAATGTCCGGGACGCTGTAAACGCACGGGCAAATGATATCCCGGTCCTTCTCCCGATCGCCGGCGAGCAGGCGGCAGGGGCATCCCATATAGCCGTAACGCTGCTTGTTCACCAACAGCGATTCAAGCAGGTCAAACACGCGTTCGCGGTCCTGGTTGAAATAATAGCCCTTAGCCTCCTGAACCCTTTTCATCATATCGTAAAGCTGCTGTGCATTCATTCCAGCCCCAGGGCCTCCTTGATTTCTTTTTCCTTGTATCCAACGATGACCTTGTCTCCGATGATGACCGTTGGGAACGAGCAGCGCGGGTTGAATTTCTTGACGTCTTCGATGATGGCCCTGCGCTCGTCACCCTCGAGCATATCCACGTCCACGAACTCATACTTGATGGTGCATTCTCCTAAGAATTTCTTGGCTGCCTTGCAGTGACTGCAGGTGCTCAAGGAATATATTTTGACATCCGGCTGAGTTTTTCCCTCTTCAGTTCCGTTGCTGCTCGTGTCAGACATTCCTGCTTTCCTTCCCGGCTTGACGCCGCCGGCAACGCAATCGCTTTGCCGTGGATGAAGATGGTGGAGGGTTTGGTTTGGCTGGCTGATCGTTAAGCCGCCCGTTGGGTTTAAAAACTATTACAAAACAAGAACGGTTTCAACCGTAAAAATGATGAAGAGCAGGCTTTCGGCGCCTTTCGACCCGCCGGACTGGTTGAGGAAAGACTCCCCAGGAACGCGTATCAGCTCTGACCCTTGACAAACCTCCTTTTTTCTCGTAGGCAGAACAGACATAATTCCCGAATCAAGACCCTGCCCTAACCTTTTGAACGCTTTGCCGGTTCAAAGATGGATTTTTTGCTTTTTTAAAACCTTTCCACGAAGGGAGGATTTTTAATGGAAGAGAAAAAGGAACTCCTTAAGAAAAAAGAAAAAGACATGCCGGACCCAAAAGATTTCACCACCTGCGACGCCACCATCCAGATGCTCAACAAGGCCCGGCGCGACGGGGTGGAAACCGCCTTCGAACGCGCCCACACGATGAAGGCCTGCCCCATCGGTTCCGAGTCGGCCTGCTGCAAGCACTGCTTCATGGGCCCCTGCCGCCTGAACGCGCGCGACCCCTATTCCAAGGTCGGCGTCTGCGGCGCCACGATCGACACCATCCAGGCGCGCAACTTTGCCAGGTTTGTGGCTTCCGGCTGCGCCGCCCACACCGACCACGGCATGAGCATGCTCGACCTTTTCCGCGAGGTCGTCAACGGCCATATCAAGGATTACCGCATCAAAAATCCTCAGAAGCTCGAGGCGGTCGCCCAATCCATCGGTATCGAAACCGAAGGTCGCGAAATGATGGACATCGCCAAGGATCTTTACAGCGAGCTTGAACGAACTTACACGCAGGTCGAAGGTGAGATTCCCTTTGCCCAGCGCGTTCCGCCGAAGACGCTGGAGACCTGGCGGAAGTACGGCCTCGTTCCGCGCGGTGCCATGCGCGAAATCATGGAAATGATGCACCGCACCCATATGGGCGTGGATCAAGACTACACCAATATCACCAAGCAGTTCAGCCGCACGGCGCTGGCCGACGGCTGGGGCGGATCCATGGTGGCGACCGAGATCTCGGACATCCTCTTCGGCATTCCCACCCCGGTTTCGATCGAGGTGAACATGGGCGTGCTCAAGGAGGATCAGGTCAACATCATCGTTCACGGCCACGAGCCCAACCTGTTCGAGTCCATGATCGAGTCGGTCAGCGAGCCCAGCCTGGTGCAGGCCGCCAAGGCCGCCGGCGCCAAGGGCATCAACCTCTGCGGCATGTGCTGCTCGGGAGCCGAGGTGCTGGTCCGCCACGGCATACCGCATGCCGGCAATTTCATGTCCACTGAAGCCATCCTCGTGACCGGCGCCGTGGACGCCATGTGCGTGGACGTACAGTGCATCAAACAGGGTCTGGCCAAGGTTGCGGACTGTTATGGCACCAAGCTGATCACCACCAACCCGCGTTGCCACATCGAGGGGGTCACTCACATTGAATTCCACGAACACACCCCCAAGGAGTGCACCGACGAGGTGGTCATTCAGGCCATCGGCCGTTTCAAGAACCGGACCGCCAAGATCGAAATACCGAAGATCAAGAACGCCGGCGTGCACGGCTTCTCCCACGAGTACATCAATTACATGTTGGGCGGTAGCTTCCGCGGGTCCTATGTCCCACTTAACGACAACATCATCAATGGCCGCATTCGTGGCGTGGCCGGTGTGGTGGGTTGCACCAACCCGCGCACCAAACAGGATTGGATCCACGTCGAACTGGTGAAGGAGTTGATCCGAAACGACGTACTGGTCCTTCAGACCGGCTGCTCCCAGATTGCGCTGGCCAAGGCCGGGCTGACCACTCCCGAAGCAGCCCATCTTGCCGGTCCGGGACTCAAGGAGGTCTGCGAGACGGTCGGCATGCCGCCGGTGCTCGGCATCGGCTCCTGCGTCGACAACAGCCGCATCCTGATCGCCGCCTCCGAGATGGTCAAGACCGGAGGCCTCGGCAATAGCATCGCCGATCTCCCGGTGGCGGGCGCGGCACCGGAGTACATGAGCGAAAAGGCCATCTCCATCGGCCAGTATTTTGTTGCTTCCGGCGTATTCACGGTATTCGGCGTCACCTTCCCCACCGTGGAAGGCACCAAGTTCCACAAGCACTTGTTCGAGGATCTCGAAAAAATGGGTATGGGCAAATGGGGTTTTGCCAATGATCCTGGAGAGATGGCACGCCTGATCATCGAGCACATCGACAAGAAGCGCAAAGCGCTTGGCATCGACAAGGCCCGTGAACGGCAGCTGATGTCCATGGCCGACCGCCGGTCGCTGGACGCCGCTGCGTAATCTAGTTCAGGTTTGGATCGTCACCATACGGGGCGCCTCGCGGGGGCGCTACGCCCCGCCGTTCGCTATGCCTGAAATTTTGGAAGGAGCATGCCATGATGTCGTTGGAGGAGTTGAAGAAAGAAACGGATTTAATCGATGAGATCAACTGGGACATGACCCCCGAAGAAGCCGTTCGGCTTTACCTGGAGTGGGGCAACAACTGGGCACGAGGTGACGGTTACGTCATCCGTTCGAAAGGTGATTACACCACCTACTTCGTTGTGAACTGTTGGGCCCGGCCTTACTTCATCTACCTCATCCGGCGCAATTCCGACGAGGCTCAAGAATTGGCCAAATTCGAGCTGCCCCAGCGGTTTGAAAAGGATGTCTGCGAGCTGAAGGGGGTGTATGCACTGGATCCGGACGTGAAAGAGTGGTTGAAAAAGGAGCTCGGCATGCTGAATTGAACCACCCTATTCATCTACCACCGTCGGTGTGAGGCGGAGCAGCAACCCGCCTGAAACCCGGTCTGGCTGGAAGACCGCTACGGCGTCGTCACACCAATTCCGGATGGTCGTTTAAGAAGCGGTAAAGCGTGGCGCGTCCCACCCCCATGAGCTTGGCCGCTTTAACCTTGTTGCCTCCCGTGTGGCCAAGCGCTTTTCGAACGGCGTCAAGGTCCAGTTTGCGTGTGGGCCCCCTGCGGCCGCAAATTTCAGCCGCCTCGCGCAATTCCAGGGGGAGATGATCGATTTCGATGACGTTGCCGGAACATTTGACGAAAGCGAATTGAACGGCGTTCTGCAGCTCGCGCACATTTCCCGGCCAGCGGTAGTCCATCATCAGGGATAGGGCCGGATTGGATACCGCAAGCGGTTTGCGGCCATAACGTTCGGCAGCATCTCTGAGAAAATGGTCTATCAACAAGGGGATGTCTGTTTTTCGGTCCCGCAGCGGCGGCAGGTGAATGGGAATGACGTTGAGCCGGTAAAATAAATCCTCACGGAAACGATTGCGCTCCACCTCTTTCTTCAGGTTCTTGTTGGTGGCGCTAATGATCCGGGTGTTCACCTCTCGGGTGTGCTCGCCTCCTACGCGTTCGAACCGTCCCTCCTGCAAAAAGCGCAGAAGCTTGACTTGCATGGTGTTTGAAAGCTCCGCCACCTCATCCAGAAATACGGTTCCGCCGTCGGCCAGCTCGAAGCGGCCTTTCTTGTCACGGATGGCTCCGGAAAAGGCGCCCTTGACGTGGCCGAAGAGCTCGGTCTCAACCAATCCCTCGGGGAGAGCCCCGCAGTTGATCGGGACGAACGGGGCACCGGCGCGGCGGCTTTCGGCGTGGATGGCGTTGGCAACCAGCTCTTTTCCAGTTCCGGTCTCTCCGGATAGGTGCACTGGAAAATCGTATCCGGCGACATCCCGGATTTGTTTGAAGATCGCCAGCATTTTGCTATCGCTACCGATGATGCCGCTGAAGCGCATCATTTCACCGACGCGCAGTTGAAGGCTGAGCAGGTCGGTCATGTCGCGGAACGAGGTCAGAACGCCGGCCAGACCGCCCTCGCCGTCTTGCATTCGGGTGACCGTCATCTCAATGCGCCGCGGCTCACCCAGCTTGGTGGTGATGTTCAGAGGGTATTCGGCGGTGTCTTCTATCTCGGCGGGGTGGTCGCAGAACGCACAGCGGCCGCCGCAAAAGGGCGCTCCGAAGGCCTCGTGGCAATCTTTTCCCAACATGTCATTGCGATCGTAACCGGTGATGCGCTCAGCTTCACGGTTGAAGAAAAAGATGCGACGCTGCGGATCATGGGCAATAATCCCCTCCTTCAGGTTATCCAGAACGTGCTCCAGATTATCCCGGTGGCACATCAGGGATTCGATGGGAAAGGGTTTCATTCCGATTTACCGCCGAGGAATTTCTTTTCAATGAAGGCAGCGATCGACGCTGGATCGTTGAGGCGGAATACCGGCACGTGAACCGTGATGTCCGCATCGGAAGCCACCGCAATCAAGCCCGGATCGTTGCGACATAAAAGCTCGGTGTGCACGGCGGCCCGTAATATTTCGATTTTAGATGTATTCTCGCGCTTGTAGCCCTCGGTGATGAGCAGATCGACGTCATTGAAATACTGGATCAGATCGGCCACGGAATCCGAAGTTGTAGACTTGATCATGGCGATCTGTCCGGATGAGGCCAGGATCACGGTATGCGCGCCGGCTGCCCGGTGCCGCGAGCTGTCCTTGCCTGCCTGGTCGACCTCAAGTTCGTGGTGGGTATGTTTGATGGTGCCGATCCGGTAGCCCCGACGCTTAAGTTCGGGAATCAATAGCTCGATCAGTGTGGTCTTACCGGATTCAGAGCGGCCGACAATAGACACAACGGGCGGCATAAACGAATTTATTTTGTCTGTTTGAGGTTTCGATCCAATGATTCCGAAACGGCAACCTAACTCCCGCGACTGTTGATGTCAAGCAGACTATCGGACGATGCCGAAGATCACTCCGGAATCGTTCGGGGTCTGTAGCGGAATGCGTCGGATATCCCTGACGCCAGCCGTTGCCAGCATACCCGAAAGATCCGCCGCGGCGTAAGCGCGACCGGATTCGGTTCCCAGCAGCATGTTGAGCGAGAACAGCGCAGGAAACAGCGGCCCGTCCCGCTGGTCGTTGAGGATGAACTCATGGATGAAGATCGTTCCTCCCGGTTCTAAAGCGGCAACGGTCTTGCGAATGATATTCAGGCAGAACTCAGGGCTTTCGGCATGCAGGATATGGGATAGCCAGGCCACGTCATACCGGCCAGGGATGTCGTCTGAGTGGTAGTCTCCGGGCGCAAACGTAACACGGTTTTCCAGATGAAATCCCGCAATGGTTTTTTCGGCAAACGGACGGGTTGTCGGAAGGTCGAAAACCGAGGCGCTTAATGCGGGGTTTTTAAGGCAGAAATGAATGGCGTAAGTGCCCGGCCCGCCACCCAGGTCGAGCAGGCGGCGGCGATCTGAGAGGTCGATGGCATCGGCCACCCGGGGGGCGATCGCCATGGCCAGGTTGAACATGCCCATTAGGAAGCTTTCGCGCCATTCTTCCCGACTGAAGGAGGACTGTTCCCGATTCGCGCGTCCAGATCGTACCGATTGGTCCAACCTGGCCCAGGACTCCATTAGATGATGATGGTGAAGGATAATGTGGCCGATGTAATTTAGAGAATCTTTGGCGAGCAGGCGGAGCACAGAAGCAGGGCATGCATAGCGATCTTCTTTTTTTTCCAGCAGCCCCATGGCCGCCAGGGCATTGAGCAAACGTTCGATCCCATCCCGTGATGCATTCACCCTCTCGGACACCGCTGCAGCGGCCATGGGCGTTTGACCGATGGTGGTGAACAAATCCAGCTTGACGGCCGCATGCAGGGTGCATGTTTGCCAAAAATGTCCTGACAGCTCCAACAACTCGCCGGGATGCCATTCCTTCATGCGTACGTGTTCTCCTTCTTCAGGCGGATGCCCGTGAACCTTCCGTCTCAAGCGTCGCCGCTATCCAACTTCAATCGTCTTTTTCGGCTAGCTCCCTGGCCAGCTGCTCTGGGGTCATCGTCCAGAACGGCGTCCCGTCTTTCGTCAGGCGGCATTTGAACTCCTGAAAATCGCCCTTTTTTACTTTGGATGCGAGAAACACGTCTTTGCCGTTGATATCGGCCCAGGAGCCCTTCAGAGTGACCTGGTCGCCCGGTTTGATTCCGGTGTCGCTGGGTTTGGCGAACCAGGTTGGGCAAAGGTGAACCATAATGTTTTTACCGCCCTCACGCACCTCCATGGCCGTCGCCGGCGACATGCCGGCCATAGGTACGACCTCCATCACCCTTACCACCTCCTTTGGGTTGTAAAGCTTGTTATACGGATCGTCGATTCCCCAGCCTTTTTTTTCAGCTGGACCTGCCGCCAGGACTACATTGAAACTAAGCATCAAGCCGATCAACACCATCGCCAGCATCGCGGGTTTCATGAATGGGTTCATGATTTTCATTCCTCCTTGAACAGGGCTTTCGCGGTAGGCAGCCCCTCGGTTTTTTTGCCCAATATTATCTAATATATGGCTGGATTTGGAGCCTGTCGAATTCATCCAAGTTATTCTCGAATAATCAGCCAGACTCCCACCAGGACCACCGCCATTCCAGCTAATCGGGAGACGGTCAGTGGACGCAAGGGCGCCCATGGCGAACTGTGCGGAAACAAAAATGGTAAAGGCCGCCACCAGCCCCAGGCGGGGGGTGCTATAAGCCAATGTCCCGACGATGACCAGCCCTAGCGCTCCGGAGGTATAGGCATACCATGGCACCGCCGCGCTGGCGGCTAGGTTGCCGCCGCGATGGATCAACATGACCAACCCGATCAGGACGCCAC
The DNA here is from genome assembly GCA_025454115.1 of Desulfobacterales bacterium. Taxonomy (GTDB): domain Bacteria; phylum Desulfobacterota; class Desulfobacteria; order Desulfobacterales; family SpSt-501; genus SpSt-501. The sequence goes on from JALOPB010000130.1 coordinate 9,622, forward strand.
CACTGAAATAGGTGATGAAGACACTTTCCAGCGTTCCAATACGCCTGTCCATAAGTCCCATAAAATGGGCCTGTAGAGCGGTTGCAACCCCACCTATGGCTGTTAAAGCTGCCAGTAACTGCAAATTCATTGTCTATGGTTCCTTGTATTTATTAAATTTCACACTTACATGTAGTTTTTTTCATTGATATTAAGGTTGCTCTAATGGATAATGTTTTTTGACTTTTAAATCAAATAGATAATTGTATTTTTTATACAGGCATGTTTTATGCATTAATAGTTGTCAACACCCATAATTTCGGAGAATAGAGTGGAAGACTCTTTGATTTCACTGGCAACGGCGCTGATCGGCGCATTGACATTGATCATGCTGTTTGAAATTCTTGCTCTTATTTGAGATCGGGGATTCGCACAGGTTAGTTGCAGAAGCGACGAATTTTTCATTCACAGAAGGATCCTATGCACTTAGAACCCCAGAGCGTTACATCAAAAAAAGAACAGCGGGAGAGCCAGCGCTTTCAGTATGCATCTCCCGTCATGTTTGAAAATTATTTGACGGGCAATTATCATGACGGCCGCATGGTCAACTACAGTCGAGGCGGCATGTGCTTTGAATCCGATGTCGCTCCGGATGTTGGCGCTGAGCTTTTTATCGGGATCGAAAGCTCGCCCTTTTCGTCTCACCACGATGTTTTCCGGGCCAAGGTCGTCTGGATTCGAGAACTCTCCCTGAAAGATTCCTATTACTCTTACGGAGTCGGTGTTAAATATTGTTGAAGATCCAGGTCTGATTGCCCGGCCTCGTTTCCGCCCTGCTGAGCCTGTTTTCACCCGGTTCCTCTGACCCGAATCGTTCGATCCATTAAGTCGATGCAACTGCCTAACGGCGGATGGATTGAGCTACATCGTTCAGCCGTTCACGAATGGATATGACATAGCTGGCCATCTTGCCGCGGTGGTCGGCCATGATGGAATCATGGCGGCCGCGCAACACGATCAGCGGGTCAAACGTACACACGCGCTCCATTTCCCTAAAAGCGATCCGGATATTTTCATCGCCGCCTTTTTCCCGGACCACGGGATACAGCTGGACCACCGCTCCCAGGAAGTCTCTCAAAACTAAAATAACTCCCTGGGTATAGTAAATCCGGTCATCCAGTTCCGAGTATGCTACGTCTTCAGTGGCCTGGACCAGCAGGCCCATCGGCTGATCGAGGACCTGATTGCTCAGTATGAACATGAACAGGTTGTAAATGTCGTCCGAGCGCATGTTGAAAACAGCCTTGCCCTCTTTAACTGCCGCCTCGTACTTGCGCTGCAGCTCGATGCCCTTGCGGTATTCGCTCTCGCTCGATGGCAGCCACCAGCTGTCCTCCGAAAAGGCAAAGCGCTTTTCACGGGCTTCTTTCAACCATTCGTTTTCGGCATCGACGCTGCCGTATTTGGCCAAGTTGGTGGCATAGAACGTGGCCAACATCCGCGTTGCGAAGATCACCCCGCGCTGTCGGCTGCCGCGGTTATCCAGCCAGCGGGTGGGAGAAACCCACAGGTCATTGGTGGACCAGCCGAACGTCGAATCCAGCTCCTCTTCTAAACGGTTGGTCAGGGCATGGCTAAGCGCAGCGCCTTTTTGCGTTTCGGGAGCATCCGTCGGAACGCTTTTTAGAACTGCATGGATCCTGGCCTCGGAAAAGGGGAAGCGGGTCGGATCCAGCCAGCTGTAGCCCTGGTCCACCAGCCACACGAGGCCGAACGTAAACGGCCAAATCAGCAGCAAGGATAGAAGAAAAATTACAAGATATTTCAATGTTTTACGATATTTTGTTGGTTCATTGAAAGGATTCATGGCCTCGTCCTCTATTGTAGGATAGCGCTTGCGACCCAAATCCCGGCAACTCTATGCATAGCGGTTGCTAAAGTCAATCAGGATCAATATTCTCCGCGCAACCTGGTTTGCAGTGAATCTGACACAGCGCCTTTGCTTGACATGGCGGAAGGGCATGGTAGGTTAAACAGAAAAATCGAATGGGAGCGAGACACCGGGCATGGCAAACAAGTTATTGGCTGGAATTGCAGTGGCTTGCTGGGGGCTGATTTCGGGGTGTGCGGCGCTGGTGGTCGGCGCAGGCGCGGGTACCGGGGCCTACACGTACCTCAACGGGGAGCTGGTGCGGTCCTATCCGGCCGCCTACACCCGAACCATGGACGTGTGCACCCAGGTGCTGAACGATTTAAACATGCCTATCTGGGAGCAAACATCGGACGGTGTTCGAACGACCATTTCCACCGAACGTAAAGACGGAACTCCCATGACGCTCAAGGTTACCATCGTCGGTTTGGACGTAACTGAAGTATCGGTGCGTACCGGCGTGGTTGGCTACTGGAATAGGGATCTCTCCCAGCAATTCCACGAATTCATTGCCCGGCGGCTGGTTCCCTGAATCCCCGCAGCGGAAGGAGACGATTAAGCGCTGCAATCTCCTCGTGTTCTAAGCGATTGATCGCGGCGATGTGCTTTTCCATTATCTGACGCAGCGCGGGATCCATGAAGCGGTGCAGGCTGTAGTTGGCCGCGGCTTTGAAGCCGCGGCGCAGTTTATGGCCGCCGCCCATGCCTGGATCGAATTGCCGGATGCCGCTGGCAACGGCCCATTCGATCGGCCGGTAGTAACACGCCTCGAAGTGCAGGAATTCGACCTCGCGCGCGCATCCCCAATAGCGGCCGTAAAGATGCCCGCCTTTGGTTACCAGCAACGCCATGCCAATCGGATCCCGCCGGCGGCCATCTGCGGCCACGGCGAAAACGAGCCGATTTCGAAAGCGGTCCGGAAGCAAGGAAAAAAAATCCCCGGTCAGATATTTGCAGCCCCATGGGCCGAACTGGTCGTTGGTTCGGGTGTAGAACAGGTGCATGCGTTCGTAAAGCTCTCGCGGCAAGCCATCCCCGGGGATCATATCCACGCGGATGCTTCGCTCGGCCAGCCGTCGGCGTTCCCGGCGGATGTTGCGCCGCTGGTTGGCGTTGAAGCGTGACAAGTAGTCATCGAAGCAGAGGAACCCTTCGTTTTCCCAGATGAAGCTCTGGTGGGCCCACGGGCAGAAGCCGCGCGCGGCGATGTCTTCAGCCCACTGCGGATCCGTAAAATGATAGCTGCATCCGGCCAACCCGTGATGCCGGCAGAAGCGCTCGGTTTCCTCCAGCATGCGATCGGTCAGCTCGGCCTGAGCCATGCCGGGGGCCATCAAAAACCGGTAGCCGATCATCGGGGTGAAAGGGCTCATGCCGACCAGCTTGGGATAATAGGGCCTGTTCAGCCGGCCGGCGACATCCGCCCAGGCGTGATCGAACACGAATTCGCCCGCGCTGTGCGTCTTAACATAAAGCGGTGCAGCGGCCACCAGCTCGGGGCCGGACCATACGGTAAGGTGGCGAGGAATCCAGCCGGTTTCCGGTCCGGTGCTTCCCGAAGCTTCCATCAGCTGCAGCCAGTCCCATTCCAGGAATGGGGTTTGCAGCGGCTCTGCCAGCGCGTTCCAGCTCTCCCGGCCGACTTCCGAAAGACCTTCCAGCCATTTGAACTTAAGTTTCGAATGCGGCATGGCCTTCGCTTTCCTGCAATAGCTTGCTCGATTGGACACCTTAATTTGGAAAGATATGCCTCTCTGGAGAGATTCCAAGGGATAAAAAAGCCCGGCGGGGAAAGCACACCCCCGGCCGGGCCGTGGACATCCGGGAAAAACCCGTTTTTCAGGTCGTGGCTAATCCAATCACCGACGGATGCATCGCACCTTATCGAAGGAAGCCGCTGTTGACGACGTTGACGGGACGGCCGGCCATAAAAGCGTTGATGTTCGTCACGGTCGTATTCATAAGGTTCTGGCGCGCGGTCGCCCAGGCGATATGGGGAGTGATCAGGCAGTTGTCGGCCTTCAGCAGGGGATTCTCCGGCCGGACCGGTTCGGCCGAAACCACGTCGACGGCCGCTCCGGCAATTCGGCCGCTCTTCAACGCTTCGGCAAGATCCTGTTCATTGACCAGTCCGCCGCGGGACGCATTGATCAGAAAGGCGCTCTTCTTCATGAGGCCAATAAGGCTGCGATCCACGAAACCCTTGTTCTGATCGTTCATCAAACAATGCAGAGTCACCACATCGGCCTGGCTGAATAGCTCTCCTATGGAGGTGTACCTGAAGTTCGAGAAATCAGGAGGCGTTTGGGCTGCGGGGTCGAATGCCAACACGTCCATCCCAAAAGCATGCGCCAGCTCCCCCACCCGCCGGCCGATGCGGCCGAACCCCACAATTCCGATTTTCTTGCCGCTCAACAGAATCTGCGGCGTGTTCCAGAAGCACCAGTCCGGAGACGTTTGCCACTGCCCGGATTTCACGGCCCTGTCATGAGCTTCCACCTGGTGGCAACGTGCCAAAATCAGGGCAAAAACAAACTGGGCTACCGAATCCGTGCCGTATTCCGGAACATTCGATACCGCGATTCCGCGCTGCCCGGCCGCCGCCACATCGACCATGTCGTAGCCGGTTGCCGTGACCGCTATGAATTGGAGGGCAGGCAGTTGATTCAATGTTGCTTGCGAAAGCGGCACCTTGTTCGTAAGCAAAATCTCGGCCGCGCAGGCCCGATCGACGATCTCGGCCGCTGCGGTTCGGTCGTAAACCTCCAGTTCCCCGATCTCTTTCAAGGAGTCCCATGACAGGTCGCCTGGATTCAAGGTATAACCGTCCAACACCACCATCTTCATGTGCAACGCTCCATCGATTACGATCAGGCGTGAGTACCGGTAAAGCGGCGTGCGAGTTCGACGGCGTCGGCGGCGTTGGCCCCGTAACCGTCGGCTCCGATCTTATCGGCAAAAGCCTGATCCACCGGCGCTCCTCCCACCAGGACTTTGATCCGGTCGCGCAGGCCCTGTGCCTTGAGTTCGCCGATGACTTTCTGCATTTCAGACATGGTGGTCGTGAGCAGGGCTGAAAGGCCCAGGACATCCGGGTTGAGCGCCTTGACTTGCTCGATGAGCTTGTCGACGCCGAGGTCCACCCCTAGGTCGAACACCTTGAAGCCGGCTCCCTCGAGCATCATGGTGACGAGATTCTTGCCGATGTCGTGCAGGTCGCCCTTGACCGTCGCCATGATGATCGTGCCCCGTGATTGGCTCGCGCCGCCGGCCAGCCGCGGCTTGACAATTTCGAGGCCGGCCTTCATGGTCATGGCCGCGACGAGCATCTCCGGGACGAAGATCTTGCCCGAGCCGAAATCTTTGCCCACGACATCCATGGCCGCGATGAGGGCATCATTGATGATTCCGCCGGGGTCGAGTCCTTCGTCCAGCGCCTTCTGGACGAGTTCCTTGATCTCTGCATGTTTGCCGCCGATGACGGCGTCCTTGATCGTGTTCAGATGATCGGCCATCGATTTCAATCCTCCTTATTTGATCGAGATGGGATAGCTGCCGTGCTTCAGGCAGGTCTCCCGCATCGCCAGATAGTTTTCATACTTCGCCCAGTTCGGCACCGAGTTGCCCGAACCCAGCGCAAATCCACCCCCAGGCGCGGCTTCACGCAAGAGCTCCTTAACACGAGCTTCGATCTGCGAGGTCGGGGCGCTGCGCAGCAGTTCATTCGACACGTTGCCGATCAGGCAGATGCGGTCGCCCCACTGCTTTTTGACTCGGGCCATGTCCATGCAGGACGGGTCAACGGGCTGGATCACGTCCAGCTCCATGGCGATCAAATCGTCCATCAGCACGCTGAGATCGCCGTCCGAGTGCATCAGAAAGATACGATTGTTTTCGTGGCATCGGTCGCCCACCTTCTTGTACCAGCTGAAGACGTGCTTTTTAAGGGCCGCCGGAGAGATCATGGGGCCGGTGCCGAAGGCGATGTCGTCCACCACCCAAACCCCGGCCACGTGGTCCATGCCGAAAATGGTTTCGAGCGCCTTGAACTGGATGGTCGCCACGCGCTCGAACACCTCAGCCACAAACGACTCGTCCAGCACCAGCTTTAGCGCGAAGTTGTTGAAGCCCATCAGCATCCAGGTCAAGGTGAAGATCTTGCCGGAGATGGCGATGACTTTCATGCCCTCGGGCAGGAGCGCCTTCACGGCGTGCAGCTTGCTGAAGTCGATGTCGGCTGCGGCTTCCCAGGGAAACTTGTCCAGGTCCGGCCGCTCGTGGATGAAGCTGGTCATTTCGAGGTTCCAGGCCTTGGGGTCGGTGGTGCCGGGTTTCTCCCGCAACACCATCTCCTTGAGCACCCGGGTGATCTTGGACTCCTCGGTGACCTTGCCCGGCGACATCATGCTGACGGTGATCGGAATGAAGTCGTAACCGGCCTTCGCCCAGAACTCCACCTGCGCTGCAAGGTCGTCGGCCGTCACCGGCCGGCCGAGAAATTTGCTCTGAATGGAATAATCGATCAGGATTTCGCCCAGCGGCACCCGGTCGGTTTCCCGATGGTTGACGGCCGCCAGGAAGCGGTTGAAGTCTGGTTTTACGTTCATTGGGTGCCTTTCCTGCTAAATGGGGTTGAGGGTTCGGGGTTCAGTAATATACAGCGGCGATTAGGCCCTGCGACTCATTCTTTCCTGAACCCCGAACCCTGAATACCAGTCTTCTTCAGTATCCCTCCCGGACCGCCTCCACAATGGCTCTCAGATTCTCCAGTGGCGTCGAGAGCGGTATGGCGCATTCCGGGCCGATGAGGTGAACACCGGCCTCGATGGCGTAGCGGGCTTGTTTGTAAACGTCCTCCGGCGTTCCCTGCAGAAGCGCCTGGGGGTTGTTGACGTTTCCGGCCAGTGAAATCTGGTTTCCGATGCGGCGTACAGCCTCCCGCGAGTCTACCTGCCACTCGAAGTGATAGGCATCCACGCCGGAGCGGGCGAAGAGCTCCAACCGGTCCGAGCAGTTGCCGCAGACGTGCAGAATAATCGGCCCGCCGACCTGGGCGGTAATCTCCTGGTGGATGGGCAGCAGATACTGCTCATAGTGGTACGGCCCCACCAGGTTGCGGGTGGCGTGGTCGGCCAGGACCACGATGTCCGCCCCGGCTTGAAACTGGGCGTTGATGAAGGCGATGGTGACCGGCATCAACTGCCGCAGCATCTTGCTCACCTTGGCGCCTTCGCCCATTCCTACCGCCAGCAGGAAGTTCTGAGTGCCGGCCATGTGGTAGGACATGGTCCAGGGGCCCATCACTTTGCCGATGATGGCGGCGCGACCGCCCACATGCCGGCGCAAAATGGAGATGGCATCCAACACCACCCGGCAGGATGGCTTTTCAAGAACGTCAGCGGGGATTTGGATGTCGGAGAAATCCGCGTTGGGAAACTCCTTCACGTCGGGCATCTTATCGCGGTCGCCCCAATCGACCCGCGCACCCAGCGCGGCGGCCTCCTGGACCACGGAATACTCGGGCATGACCGTGTCGAACCCGACCGCTTCATGACCTGCGAGCGCCAGCTCAGCCATAGCCTCAGCGTTTAAGTGAGCATCAGGGAAGGACACGCCGGCCTTGTCCATCAGCCCGTGACAGGCAATGGAGGTAGGATTGCCCGCCGCCGGCCGCCGGCCGCGCCGACCGCCGAACATGGCGGACATGACGAAATTGAACCCACAAAGGGTGCTCTGTTGAAGATCGATGCCGAGGTTGGCCTCGATGCGCCCCACCACGTCGAACAGGTGTCGCACCATCTCACGTTCGGCCCGGTCCGCGTCGCGGTCCGCGATGGCCTTGGCCACGCGCTCGTGAAACTCCATGGCGTCTTCGACGGCCCCCGGCAGCTGGGCCACCTCGCCGATGAAGCGCTGCAGCATGTCATGGATGGTCTGCAAGAACTTGAGCAGCACCCGGTTGCCGCAGATCGTGGTCAACTCCAGGTGAAACGCGGCGTCATAATTCGTGAACTCGTTGATGTCTCCGCGCCGGAGCGCCCGGCGCTGATGCTCGAGCGTGGTCCGCAGGCGCGCGATATCCTCGGCGTCGGCACGGGCCACGGCCAGCCGGACGGCGTGGCGTTCGATGCAGATGCGCGCCTCGATGAACTCGCGGACGCTCAAGGGGTCGAGCAGGAACTGCCCTCTCAAAGAGCTGAGATATCCGCCGGGAGAGGGGGATTCGACCACCGTGCCCACCCCTTGCTGCGATGAGAGCAGCCCCATGGCGGACAGCTGGTTGACGGCTTCCCGGAGGGTGTTGCGGCTGACCCCGAACTGTCGGGCCAGCTCCTCCTGCGGCGGCAGCTTCTGACCGCGCCGGTACTGCCCGGTGGCGATCATTTCGTAAAGCGCTTCGAACACCTTGGAGGTTGCGGAGGATTTCTGGATGGGATTAACGTTCATAGCGGCTCTCTCTCTATCCGGCACCCGTCATCTTGAACACCTGCCGCAAGCTCATCAGATCGTCGCTGTGGAAAGGAAGGGCAAAGCTTTCGGCGGCAACGGCCAGCCCCTTGGCCCGCGCTTCGGCCGCCAGGGCGGGCGAGACCGCCAGCTGCCTCAAATCCGAGGTGTTGATGATCCAGGCCAGGCGCACGCTTTGCGCGTTCCACAGGCCGATTGACCGGAATGCCGCTTCGAGCGCCTGGCGGTCGCTGTCCTGCACGATCGGGATGCGGGCTTTTTCCGGGGCGACGGCGGTAATGCAGTTGAGTGCGGTCATTGCGGCGTCCATCTTGTCCACCACGCGCCGGTGCACATAGTCGGCCAGGCCCAATCCGATAGCGTTGCCGCCGGTTCTGCCGGAAAGGTCCCGCAGCACGATGCGCGTGATGCGCGGCCGCTCGCACTCCTTCTCGTAGATGTTCATAATCCGGCCGATGACCTTGGTGTCGAAGCCGGCGCCGGAGATGTCCTTCCCGATCTCGTCCACCAGCAGTACATCCAGCTGGTCGAACGGCAGGGAGGCGTGGTGCTGCCGGGCTTCCGCAAGGAGCTGCGGCTCGCGTTCGAACACGTCTGCGGCCGGCACGGCTTCCAGCCGACGCACGGTGTTGGTCTTGTCTTCCAATATGGCGACGCCGCCGCGGATGGGCAGTTTCTGGAACAGGACTCGGGCGATCGCCTGGATGGCCTTGACGTAGCTGATCCGCACCGCGAGCTGGTGCATGACCTCGGCCCCGGCGACACGTCCCAGGCCCACGACCGCCATCTTGAGCAGGCCAGACTCGATTTCGCCGATGAACTCCGTGTGTTCCTTGACGCGGTTGACGATGAGGATGTGGTCGGCTTCGACCGCCGCCCGGTCGGCATACACCGGGCACCCCTCGACCTCTCCGATTTCGACCGGTTCCACGCGGTCGTGGATGGGCGCCCCCAGGGTTTCGGGGGTCTGCCCGAGGTGTTCGAGCACCGCGATCTGCCCCGCGGCCGTGCCGCCGCCGTGGCTGCCCATGGCCGGCAGGATGACGGGCTTTGCACCCTTTTGCTTCACGGCGGCTACCACCGCGCCGAGCACCTCGGCCATGCAGTCTACACCCCGGCTGCCGGCCGTGACGAGCACGGTCTGGCCGGGTTGGACGCCGCCCAGCAGGCCTGCGCGTGCGAGTTCCTCGAGGGTGCCGCGCCGGGCATCGAGCCTGGATCCGGGTACGAATCCCTGGTCGATCAGTTGCAGGTGGGGCAGCTCCATAAGCGATCCGGTTTCCATGGCGTCAGTGTCTGATCAGCAGCTTGGGCAGCCAGAGCGAGAGCCCCGGCCAGGCCACGGTCACGATGTTGGCGACCACCGTCCACCACAGGTAAGGCAAGGTCGCCTTGTAGATCTGGGTCATGGTGATCTCGGGCGGCGTGATGCTTTTGAGGTAGAAGGCCGACGGCGCAAAGGGCGGCGTCAAATACGAAAGGTGCATGTTCATGCAGTAGACCACGCCGAACCAGACCGGGTCGAACCCCCACTCCAGGATCAGCGGCAAGAAGATCGGCACGGTCAGGAACAGGATCCCGATCCAGTCCAGGAAGCAGCCCAGGAAAACCCAGATGACATTCATCAGGATCACCGTGCCCCACGGACCGAGGTCGAGCGCCCTGAGGGCATTGGTCACGAAGGTGGTGCCGCCGGCTAGCGTGTAGGCGCCGATGATGGTCTGGGCCCCGAAGAAGAGCCAGGATAGCATGCAGCTGATGCGCAGGGTCTCGTAGAGCGAGTCGCGCATCATGCCGAAGCTGAACTTGCGGTTGACGACCGCTGAAACCAGGGCCAGGATCACGCCCACACCCGCGGCCTCGGAGGGGGTCGCCACCCCGGCATAGATGGAGCCGAGCACGCCGCCGGCGATGGCCAGCGGCAGGATGAGCTCTTTCAAGGTGGCGAGCTTCTACATCCCGCCCAGCAGGAGCCCGGGCATGACACCGGCCAGGAAGAGCTCGCCCACCGAAACGCCGGCGGTCATACCATAGACGATGAACACCACACTCGGCGGGATGAGGGTGGCGAGCCCGCCGCCGGCGGCGATGCTGCCCAGCGCCATTTTGTAGTCGTATTTCTTGTTCAGCATTTCCGGCAGGGCGATCAGGCCGAAGGTCACGATCTCGGCGCCGATGATGCCCACCATCGAGGCCATG
>JALOPB010000131.1 GCA_025454115.1 Desulfobacterales bacterium
AGCCCGGCTACGGCGGCAATCGTCATAACGAAAATAATCGCACCGCTGCCGACCCACCGCAGCTCTTTCGAACCGACGGTGTCATACAGAATCGAGTTCAGTCCATAACCGCCATGGTAAACGGCGGAGAGGACGAGCGCCGCATCGACCAGTTTGATCCAGGGGTTCTGCATGCGCAGGGCCACCAGACCGGCGTCCCTGGCCATCTGCGGTCCCAGGTGCATGAAGAGGAAATGGGCGGGAATCATCACCAGCAGGAAGCCCCCGGTGATCCGCTGCAGTTTCCAGCTCCAGGCATGGGCGGTGCGCCCGATGCGGACATAGAGGGCATAGGCCACGGTCGCTGCAGCCGAACCGGCGATCAGCCAGAAAAACACCGCCGATACGTTCTGGTTCCCTAAAAGCATCAGCAGCGCCAGAAGCCCCATGTACAGAAGGGTCAATCCGGCCGCCCAGTCCAACAGCACATCGTCGCGACGGCATCGGAAGCTTTCGTACAGGATCAGACGGCCGCCGTTCAGGGCATGGAATAGAACCGGTATGGCCAGGGCCCACTCGATGAAGGCCAGCACCGGGAGCTGATACAGTTTCATTTTAGCCGCATAGGCCGCAGGCGTCGTCAGCGCGGACAAGGTGAAAATATGAAACCCGATAAAGACCACCATCACTAATCCGGAGAGGCGCTGCGCCCAGCTGATCACAAACGGCGCCCCCCGGCTGCGGGTGATGCGGGCGAGCGGAGGTATTTCATTCAGCAGCTTTGCAATCCTGGTATCGGTTCCGATTTGGGGGCTGCGGACGGCCATTCGACTCCTCTTTTCTATTTTGTGGACGCCTTGAGTTTTTCTTGCTCGTCGAGGTAGCCAATAAATTTGTCCACCGCCACATCGATGTGCGTTCGGACCAAGGCCTCCAGTTTATCGGGATCCGTATGCTTGCTCCGGAAAAGCCCCATGATCTTCTCATGGATGCGGTAGGCTCGCTTGAAGTCCTCCTTGTAGTACTGGTAGGATAGTCGGTACCACATGATCTGCATGCGCAGCGTTTTCAGCAGATCGATCAGCAACTGGTTGCCGCAGGCATCGATGAATGCTTCGTGAAAGAGAATGTGCTGCTTCCAGTAGCTCTTGGTGTCTTCGTTTTCCGCGGCGGTTTTCATCCGCGCCAGCGCCCGCTCCATGGATTCCAGCACGGCCGGGTTCATGTTCGCATGGGCCTGTTTGGCGGCCAGGCCCTCGAGGACCGAGCGGACCGGAAAGTGTTCCTCGATGTCCCGGTGGGAAATGCGTTTAACGAAGGTGCCCCGGCGCGGAACGACCTCGACCAGGCCTTTCTTCTCCAGCACGCGAAAGCATTCGCGGATGGGGGTGCGGCTGATGTTGAACTGCTTCTGCAGGTCGAGTTCGATCAGTTGGTCGCCTTCCTTGAAAATCCCTTCCAGAATGGCCTCCGTCATGGCCTCGGACAGCTTCTCCACCAGCCCGGCCGGCCGGAAGTCGATGGCCTTCAGCTTGGAGGTCAACGTCTTCATGGCTTCAGGTCTCGTACAATTTCGTGATGGTGATGGCCTGCGGTTTACAGGCCTGCAGGCAAAGCTCGCACAGGATGCATTCGTCTTGATTTTTTTCAACCACTTCCGGCGCATCTGCATTCTTCCGGAAAATGCCGACGGGGCAGACCCGAACGCACCCCCCGCACTGGGCGATGCCGACGCAGGTGCTCATGTTTACGCTTACACGGATGAATTCGCTGGAAGAACTCATGGTGCCAATTTTCCTTTCATACGTCTTAACCGATGGAATCCCCGAGCCGGAGGATCCGGCGCGAGCGTTCCACCACCGGGTAGTCGATGAATTTACCGTCCAGCTGCAGGGCCCCGATGCCTTCGGACTCGCTTTTCTCGAAGGCCGCCACCACGCGGCGGGCATACGCGAGTTCATCAGCGGTCGGTGAAAATATCTCGTTGCAGGGGCCGACCTGGTTCGGGTGAATGCAGAGCTTGCCCTGATAGCCCAGCTGTTTGGCTCGCAGCGCGTCCGCTCGGAGGCCGTCCAGGTCCTTCAGGTCGAGCATAAACGGCGTGTCGATCGGCGGCTCTATTCCGGCGGCCCGGCAGGCTACGGCGATGCGCGCGCGCGGGTAGTGCAGTTCGATGCCGTCGCGGCTCAGGTTGATGCCCAGATCCAGGCTGTAGTCGGCGGCGCCGAAGGCGGCCAGCCAGGCGCGCTCCGGCGCCGGGGTTTCGGAAAAGATCCGAAAGACGTTCTGGACCCCCCGGGCCGACTCGATCTGCGCCACCACGCCCGTCGACCCCGGGGCCACGGAGCTGTTGCGTTCAACCTCGAGCAGGCGCCGGTGGATCTCCCGGATGTGCTCCTCGGACTCCACCTTGGGCAGCATGATGCTGGGCGGACATGCGCCCACCAACGCTTCCAGGTCTTTGCGGTTGAGCCCGCTGCCCAGCGCATTGACCCGCACCATGAGGCTGCGGCCGGCGTGCTCCCTGACTTTTCCCCGCGCGGCTTCGCGCGCCTCGGCTTTCAGCGCATGGGCCACGGCGTCTTCCAGGTCGACGATGACCACATCGGCGCCCGCGTTCAACGCCTTGTCGACGCGGTCGGGCCGGGTGGCCGGCACAAAGAGGGCGGTTCGCAGCGTACCGATCGTTTTCATGCCTGCTCCTTACACGTAGCGCTTGGCGATATCGACGATGTCCGAGAACGACTCGGCCACGTGGATCCCGGCCTTGCGGAACATTTCGATCTTGCTCTTGGTGCTGCCGCGGTTGCCCTCGACGATCGTGGCGGCGTGGCCGAACCGGACCCCCGGCATGTCGTCCACGAAGCGGCCGGCGATGAATCCGATGATCGGAGTCGAGAGCTTCTGCGCCAGGACCAACTCGGAGAGCTTTTCCTCGACGACGCCGCCGGGCTCGCTGAACAGCACGACCGCCTTGGTTTCCGGGTCGCGGTCGAAGAGCGGGATCAGGTCCAGGAAATTGGAACCCACCACCGGGTCGCCGCCGATCCCGATGCAGGTGCTCTGCCCGATGCCGCGCGTGGTCAGCAGGTTGGCGATTTCGGTCGTCATGCCGCCGCTGCGCGAAGCGATCCCCACCGCGCCGGGCATGTAGGCCTTGCGCACGTCGGCGGCCGGCCCGCCGGCCATGCCCAGGCGGACCTTGCCCGGAGATATCAACCCCAGCGTGTTGGGGCCGATGACGCGGGCGTTGCGGGCCCGGGCGACTTCCAGGAATTCGATGGTGTCTTTGCGCGGCACCCGCTCGGACACCACCACCGCCAACGTGATGCCGTTTTCGACGGCCTCCAGCACGGCGCCCTTGACCAGGGCCGGCGGTACGGAGATCACCGCGGCATCGGCCGGATGCTCGCGCAGGGCCTGGCGGACCGTGTCGAAGACCGGCACGCCGTGCACGCGCTGACCGCCTTTGCCGGGCGTGATGCCCGCGACGACCTGGGTTCCGTAGTCGAGCATGTCCTTGGTGAAGGACGTCGCTTCTCGTCCGGTGATGCCTTGAACGATAACTCGGGTATTTTCATCGGCTAAAATAGCCACAGCCTACCCCCTCTCTATTATTTTTGCTTCATCTCATGGGGCGTTCTTCGCGGCGATTTTCGCCGCTTCGTCGATCGAGACCGTTCGCCCCTGGATGGGAATCCCATATTTCGACAAGATCTTGGACCCTTCTTCCTCCCAGGCCCCGGGGACCCGAAATACGGCGACCGTTTCGGCCGGGTTCTTGCCCGATTCGAGGATCCCCTTGACGATCCCGCGGGCGACGAGGTCAACGCGGGTGTTGCTGACCACGTTCATGATGACGGCGATTTTGTCCACTCCGGGTCTTGACAGAATCAGCCGGGTCAACTCCTTGACTTTGAGCACGGATGGGTTGCCGCCGATTTCGCAATAGTTGGCCGGCCGGCCCCCGTGGGACCGAATCGCGTCGAAGGCCGTCAGCGAGGCCCCGCCGCCGCCGATGACCAGCCCCATGTTGCCGTCGAACTCGATCACCCGTCCGGCCACCCCGCGATGGTCCAGGCTGTCGATTCCGGCCGCTTCGCGTTCGAAATCCGTGGTGCGCCGTTCGCCCTCCACGCGGCCGGTGTCTTTTTCGAGGGCGGCGATGTCGGCGTGCCGGGATACCGCATCGTCGTCAATCTCCAGATGGCAGTCCAGGGCGACGAGGCGTCCGTCTTCCATCAGCCCCAGCGGGTTGATTTCGGCCACGGTGGCGTCGTAGTCCAAGAATATCTCCGCCAGCGTGGACAGCACCGGTGCAAGGCCGAGCAGCAGTTTGCCGGAAATGCCCGCATCGGCGATGATTTCCCGGGCGCGGTGGACCGGCAGGCGCGCGGCCACCGTGAAATGCTCCCGTCGGACCTTCGCCGGTTCGCGCTGAGCCAGTTCCTCGATGTCGATCCCGCCGGCTGCGGAAAAAATCGCCACCGGCGCCTTGGCGACCGTATCGTAGGTCACGCCCAGGAAGAACTCCTGCTTCACGGTCTTCGGCATTCTCGGCGGTGAGGATACCGCCCGCCTTGCCCCGTCCGCCGATGGGGATCTGGGCCTTGAGCATGACCGGACCGTCGATCGCCAGGGGCTCGCCGGGGTCCACCAGCCTCCCGGCCGGCAGGGGGATCCGGTACTTCTCCAATATCCGTTTGGACTCGTGCTCGAGCAGTCTCATTGCCGAAACCGGTTTTATCGGTTGAAAAATGTTGAAACATCCGAAAGCCGATCCAACGACAGGGCCCGTTCGCAGAGGGCATCCGCCCGGTCCTCAGCGATCAGGCCCCGGGTCAGCGACTTGAATTTCGCAACCACCTCGGTTTCGCTCAGCGGGTTTTCGGGATCGCCCTTCGGGTAGGTCACGGAGCCGGTCAAGCGCTCGCCGTTCGGCTTTAAAATTTCGACGTGGGCCGGCCATTTGCGAGGGTACATGGCCGTCAGCACGGGATCGGATCGAAGCTCGATCTTTTGCATCATTCGGATCATGCGGGGGTCGTGAAGTCGTTCGGTTGAGAAATCCGCCAGTTCGGCGTGCCCGAACAGGAGCGCCGAGGCAATGCAGTACGGCAGGTTGAATTTGGCCAGATACGGGTTCTTCGGTTCGACGGAGGCGAGCAGATCCAGCGCCCCCTGGTAGACGGAAACCGTAGCCTTTTCTATCCCGTCCGGGTCGAAGGTCTTTCCGCCCGTGGCCTGTATGGTGGCGTCGATGGCGGAATGCGTGTGGCCGCAGGAGGCGTGGTATTTGAGCGAGTTGCGTTCGAAAAAAAACGTTTTGCCCAAATCGGCGAGGCATTTGGACGGGTCAAAATCGCCGGAGGTGGCCCTGAAAAATCCTTTTTCGCCTTCGAGGATCTTTCCGGCGCCGGTAAATCCCTTCTGAGCCAGGAGGGCGGAAAGCAGTCCGTTGAGAGCCGCCTTGCCCGGGTGCAGCTGCTTGCTCATGGCGTTGTTCGTCAAAAACTCCCACAGGCCGCCGGCCTGGGTCCCCGCCGACCCATAGGCGCAGACGGTCTGTTCCTCGTTCAGGCCGAGCAGCCGGCTGGCTCCGGCGGCCGCCCCAAATGTTCCACAGGTGGCCGTGGTGTGCCAGTATCGATAATGGCTGGGCCCGACCGCAATCGCCACTCGGATAGCCGCCTCATAGCCGACCGCGATCGAGAGCAGCAAGTCGGCACCGCCGGCCTTTTCACGTTCGGCCAACGCGAAGACAGCCGGTATGATGGCGGTGGCCGGATGCAGAATCGACTCGCGATGCAGATCGTCCATTTCCACCATGTGGGACGAGGCGCCGTTGGCCAGTGCCGCCAGCAGGCAGTTGCCGTAGGATTGATTGGCGATGATCGTGGACTCCGGGCGGCCTCCCAGATCGCGGACGATCTCCAGGATGATGCGGACGGGTTCCCCGGATTGGCCGGCGATGGCCGATCCGAGCCAGTCCAGGAAGTAGACCTTCAACTGGCGGATCTGCGATCCGGAAAGATCGTTATAAGATAACCGGGAAAGAAAAGAACCGAGCTGGCCGGAAAGGGTGGGTTCGGTCGTCACCAGTCCTCCTGCGTCGATGGTGTGGAAGGGGTTGGCGAATCAGGGCTTCGAGCCCGCGTGCCATCCGGCGATAGGGCCGGAGCGGCTTAAACTATGATTGTCGACAATATTTAATCGGCAATCGTCTGTCAAGCCAAATTTTGGGGGATCGATTCGGTCTTGACTCCGCCGTCGCTTTCAGCGAAATAAGCGCTGAATGTCGCGGCCGGATGGGGCTCCGCCGCGACGATGAACGGCATCCTGGAATGGCAGAAAATGGCAATCCGACCGGCTAACCATCACGGCGAACACCTGGCTTCCGGCGCAGATGGGCCGATGGGGTCGAAACCGACACGGACCCCCCCGACGATATCCGGGGTGATCCTCCCGGTCACGCTCACCCTGGCGGTGCAGGCGGCGGTTTCCATGAGTGCGGTCGCCATCCCGGTCCTGACGCCGGTGGCGGCCGGCGAACTGGGCGTTCCGGCGAGCTATGTGGGCATCTTCATGTCCCTGTTGTACCTGGGGGCGACGGTTTCCGCCCCGGTCAGCGGATATTTTATCGATCGCTTCGGACCGATCGGCGTCAGCCAGGTTTGTCTGATCCTGACGGCCCTCGGCTTGGGAGCCGTTTCGATCCCATCCGTTCCCATGGTGGTCGTCGGAACGCTGCTCATGGGAGTCGGCTACGGGCCCGTGACGCCGGCCAGCTCGCATGTGTTGGTCCGGACGACGCCGGCTTCCATGATGTCGGTTGTGTTTTCGATCAAACAAACCGGAGTCCCTCTGGGAGGTGCCCTGGCCGGTGCGGTGGTACCGCAGCTGGTGGGTTATTTCGGCTGGAAGCTGTCCGCCGTTTGGGTGGGGGCCGCGAGCCTTCTGCTGTGTGCCGGCCTGCATCCGTTTCGACAGCAGTTCGACTGCGAGCGCTCCAAGCATGCGCGGCTTTCCTGGCTAAACATCATCCGCGCCATCCATATGACGATGTCTCAGTCCGAACTGCGTCGAATCGTCATTTCCTCATTTTTCTTTTCCACGATGCAATTGTGCCTGATTTCATTTATCGTAACGTACCTGATCGGGGATATCGGCATGACGTTGGTTGAGGCCGGGATGATTCTTTCGGCGGCTCAGGTCAGCGGAGTTATCGGCCGGGTGGTATGGGGTGCGTTGGCCGACCGGTTTGTGAAACCCCGGTTCATGCTCGGTCTGTTAGGTATCGGTATGACGGCCGGCGCGCTGTCGGCGGCCGGCTTTTCACCCCAATGGCCGTATGCAGCCATTCTGATTGTCAGCGCGATGTTCGGGGCTGCGGCCATCGGGTGGAACGGGGTCTACCTTGCCGAGGTCGCGCGGGTGGCGACCCCGGAGCATGCCGGAATGGCTACCGGCGGCTCGCTTTTCTTCACGTTTTGCGGAATTCTACTCGGGCTGCCGGCCTTTTCACTGATCATCGATACGACGGGCAGCTATGCGCTCGGATTCAGCATTACGGCCATGACCACCCTGGCCTGCGGATTGGTTCTGATGGTTTCGCGGGCCTCGCGCTGAAGCCCATTGCGGGCGGCGCTCTCCGGGAGCCTTCTCACACCCCGGCAGGCGTGTTATGTTATGTGAATTGGAGGTTGCGAAATGCTTTGGATCACTCGTTCCCATGTCCATGTCGACCGGGTCGCTTGCCCCTGGCTGATCACCCGGTTCATCGATTCGGATGCCCAGTTTCTGTTCGTGCCCAAGAGCGAAGTCATGGCCGTGGCCGAACGGGAAGGGGCGATTCCCTTCGACACACCGGGAGCCGGATTGAATCATGACGGCGACCTGTGCACGTTCGATGTCATCATCCGCAATTACAACCTGACCGACCGGGCGCTGCTGCGCCTGGCCCGGATCGTCAACGCCGCCGACACCGACCGGCTGGACAGCGATCCGCTGGCGGCCGGGCTGGAGGCCATCGCCGTCGGCTACAGCCTGCGCTACCCTGATGACTTGCAGAACCTCGAACACCAGTTCGAGGTCTACGATGCGCTGTATGCCTGGTGCCGGCTGGAAGTGGCCAAAGAAAAATTTCTGAACTGACCGGCAGTGCATTCTCGCCAGAGCCGCCAACCTTCAGCCGGATCGAATCCAATGGCTGCTGACCCACCAACGGCCCGGTCGCACCGAATCCTGCATTTTCTCGGTTTGCGGCGCAGCACCATCGGCGTGCTGGGGATGGTGGTGCTCGTCGGCATGGGCGAGCGCATGTCCGAGCGGTTCCTGCCGGTGTACCTGATGGCCCTGGGCGGCGGGGCCGTCTCCATCGGGCTTCTGAACGGGCTGGACAATCTCCTGTCCGCGCTCTATTCCTTTCCCGGCGGGTATTTGTCCGACCGGATCGGAACCAAACGCGCCCTGCTGGTGTTCAATTTTATCGCCATGGCCGGGTTCCTCGTCGTCATCGTCTTTCCGGCTTGGCAGGCCGTGATCGCGGGGTCCGTGCTGTTCATTTCATGGTCGTCGATTTCACTGCCCGCCACCATGGGGCTCATCTCGCGCGTGCTTCCGGCCGGCAAGCGCACCATGGGCGTGAGCATGCATTCGTTGGTGAACCGGATTCCCATGGCATTGGGGCCGCTTTTAGGCGGCTTTTGCATTGCCGCGTGGGGTGAGCGGGACGGGGTGCGCTGGGCGTTCGGCTTCGCCCTGGCCTTTGCGGTCCTGGCGATCGCGCTGCAGCAGAGGCTGCTTGATGAACCGGCGGGAGAGAGGCCCGCCACCGCCACCCCGCGGGCACTCTATCGCATGATGAGTCCGGCGCTGAAAAATCTCCTGATTTCGGATATTCTCATCCGTTTCTGCGAGCAGATCACGCATGCCTTCGTCGTTGTCTGGTGCATGAAGGCGATCGCCCAGCCGGTCAGCGCGGTGCAGTTCGGCATGCTCACTACCATCGAAATGGCCACCGCCGTGCTCATCTACATCCCGGTGGCCTGGCTGGCCGACCGCGGCGGCAAGAAGCCGTTCGTCTTCATCACGTTTGTCCTCTTCACCTGCTTTCCGCTGCTGCTGATGTTCTGCCAGAGCATCGAGTGGCTGGTCCCGGCCTTCGTCGTGCGGGGTCTCAAGGAGTTCGGCGAGCCGACCCGCAAGGCTCTCATCGTCGAGCTTTCTCCGGAAGACCACAAGGCGGGCATGTTCGGGCTGTACTATCTGATTCGGGACATCGTCGTGTCGGTCGCGGCCTTCGGCGGCGCGTTTCTGTGGGAGGTCAGCCCGCAGACGAACTTTCTCGGGGCGTTCGTATTCGGCGTGATGGGAACGGTGTACTACGCGGTTTGGGGTTCCGACGAGCGCAGCTTGAAAGCGGATAGCGGTCGCGCCGGATCCTGGCCGGGTTGAATCGGGTGGTGCGATGGCTGCCCATGTCTCCGAACATGCCTTGGAGAAGGCGCTCTTTGCAGCGGCGATGAGGAGGTTTTGCTTGCCATGGCCGCTATCGTTATCCTAAAATTCGAAAACGGGTGAACCAAGGAGGTGCCGCATGAAAAACGTCCGATGGAGAGAGCTGTGGGCCGCATGCTGCGCCTTTGGAATCTTGGCATGCGGCGGAGCGGGGGATGAGGCGACTTCAAACCCGGCGGAACCACCGGCGGTGGTCGGCGTGTCGCCCCAACCCGACGAAAGCGCCGCCGGCTCGTCTGCCGTTGTTTCGGCTACCTTCGATCGGAATATGAACCCGGCGGCAACCGGCGGCTTTGTGGTGCAGGGGACCATGACGGGCAGGCTGTCCGGAACCTTCTCCGGAGGAGGGACACCGGTTCTCAGCTTCGAGCCAGCGCTCAGCTTCAGACCGGGCGAGGGAATCGAGGTGGCCTTGACGCGGGTCCTGAGCTCCGGCGAGGGGACCGCATTGGACCAGCCTTACGTATATCGGTTTGTGGTGGAGACCGGAGGCGGCACCGGCGTTTTCATCGATGACCAGACGATCGGCGGTATGGCCAACCCGGCCGCTGCCGTGGCAGGGGATTGGGATGGGGATGGCGATCTGGACTTGGCGATAGCCGATTTCGGCGCAGACGCCGTCATGTTGCTCACGAACGTTGGAAGCGGAAACTTTGCGGTCACCGGCACGATGGTCGGGCAAATCGGCGCGAGGGCCGTCGTGGCCGGGGACTGGGATGGGGACGGGAACCAGGACCTGGCCGTGGCGAACTCCGGCGTCAACAGCGTAGCTGTCCTGAGGAACCTCGGCGGAGGCGCCTTTGCGGTGGCCGGCACGATCGACGGCCAAGAGGGGGCGCGGGCGTTGAACGCCGGGGATTGGGACGGCGACGGATTCATGGATTTGGCTGTAGCCAATTTCGGCTCCAACTCGGTCGTCGTTCTCATGAACGACGGCGCCGGTTTTTTTACCGTTGCCGCAACCCTGCCCGGCATGGAAGGGGCTAGTGCACTGATTTCCGGAGATTGGGATGGGGACGGCGACATCGATCTGGCAGCGGCGAATTTCGGCAGCAACACCGTGGCCGTTCTTCGAAATGACGGCACCGGGGCCTTCGCGGTCCAGGGCACGGTGTCCGGTATGATCAATGCGAGGGCGCTCAGCGCGGGGGACTGGGACGGCGACGGCGACCCGGATCTGGCGGTCGGGAATTCCGGCGCCAACACGGTCGCGGTTTTGAGGAATGACGGCTCCGGTGCGTTCGCGCTGATGCAAACCATCGACAATCAGACGGGTGTCGCGGCGCTGATTACGGGGGACTGGGACGGCGACGGCGATTTGGACCTGGCGGTTGCCAATTTCAGCTCCAACAGTGTCGCCGTTCTGCGGAATGACGGCATCGGTAACTTTTCTGCATTGAGCGGGATCGCTGGTCAGATAGGGGTCAGTGCTCTGGCGGCAGGCGATTTCGATGGCGACGGTTTTCTGGATTTGGCGGCTGCCGACGATGGATCCAGCAGCGTCCATATCTTGACCAATCAGCCCTGACCCGGTTCACGGTTTCATCCAATTCAGGGCTTTCAAGGGGATGCCGCTGCTCTCCAGCTTTTCAACGATGAGGTAAGACAGCTTCTCGACATTGCCCCTGTGAAACAGCCGCAGCGACATCTTCAGATCGGTCGTCTGGCTTTCGTAATCGCGCTCCATGGAGTAGGAGATGACCTGGACTTCAGTGCTCTTCACCGTGTCCATCACGATTCGAATGTCCACTCCGATCGGCACCAAAACCGATAGGTCCCGGTAAACGTCCCGCCGGTAAAAACCTTCAACATAGCGCAGGAAGGTCAAGGCGAACAACGCGACGGCCGTCGTAAATATCGCGATCGCAACAAAGCCGACGCCCGAGGCCATTCCGATCGCTGCGGCGACCCACAGGCAAGCCGCCGTCGTGAGCCCGCGGACACTGAGCCCTTCCTTGATGATCACCCCGGCGCCCAAAAATCCGATCCCGGTGACGACCTGGGCGGCAATTCTAGCGGGATCGGTAACCCGGCTGAACTCCGCTGGGGTCAGCGCCACGCCGAAGGACTCCACTCGGATCGACAGGAGCATGAAAACGCAGGCGCCGATGCTCACCAGCAAATGCGTCCGCAGCCCGGCGCCCCTTCCGTGGATGTCACGCTCGAAGCCTAAAAGCCCTCCCAGCAGGGCAGCAAGCAGGATTCGCCCCAGAGGCGTCCATAGTTCCTGTATCTCGGTATAGTTCATCTTCCTGGTCCTGATGCGGAAATGAGCGGCGATGCTTCAGATTGTTGAAAAACAATTTCGCCTGATTTCGATCTTCCGTGGCAGCCCTCGCGGGTGGGCGGCACGCCGGCGGACCATGCCCGCTCCATGCCGTCATTCATATTGAATCCAAGCTCATAATGCAATAAATTCGGCGAATCGCCTCGGGCCCTGCCGACCTGGGCCCCGTCTGGTCGCGGCCGGAGGGCCAGACTCGCACCCGGCAAGCCCGGCGTTATTACTCCGGCAAGTAAACAGGTTCAACTTAAGCTGAGGTTCGGCGGGGCGGGTTTTCGGCCGCAGCGCGCCGCAACCAAATTTTCAGGCGACCCTGCCACGCCCCCCAGCCGTCTAGAGGAACCGCGCACAGGCAGAGACGACTATCGGCTGCGTGGGCATCAGTCCTCCGGGGCTGTCCGGAACCATATGATGCGGGCTTGCTGCCGTACGATGGTTCGTTGAATGGATGGTTGCGGCGAGCTGCGGCCGAAAACCCGCCCCGCCGACGAGTGGGATGGCCGCATTGAACATATTTTATTGCCGGAGTAATAATAGGACCCATGTCCTCCAACCGATCGAAAGGCTTTGAAATGATCGAAAATCCGGAACCCACCCGCCGTCTCGTATGGCCGACCGCCTCCGAAACTTCGCCGCCGCAACCGGCAGAACCGCGTTTCGCCGGCGGCGTTGCCTATGTCGATGGGCAATTCTGCCCCATCGAAGATGCGCTCGGACGCCTGTCAGGAGACCATCTCGGTCTGGGAGGGATCCTTTTTCCGTCTGCAGGATCACCTCGAACGGTTTCAGCGGTCGATCGGCAGGCTGCGGATGACGTTGCCCATGACGCCCGATCAAATCCGCCGCATCGTTCATGAGCTCGTGATCCTGCCGGGATTCAAGAACGCCTACGTGCAGATCATTATGACTCGCGGTCGGCCGCCGATCGGCAGCCGCGATATCCGGCTGTGCCGCAACCGCTTCCAGGCGTTCGCAAGTGCCGCCGCAGTCCGTCGACCCGATGGTCAAGCATTACCACTGGCTCGATTTTGAGATGGCTTTGTTCGATGCGTATGACGCTGGTGCGGAAACCGTCGTTCTGCTCGACGGCGACGGCCATGTGGCGGAGGGGCCCGGCTTCAATATTTTTGCAGATGTGGGCGGCCGACTCGTCACGCCCCGACAGGGTGTGCTCGACGGCATGACCCGGCGAACCACCTTCGAACTTTGCCGGGACCTCGGGATCGAAGCGCGGGAAGATCGGCTTGAACCCGAACAACTGCGCGCCGCCGATGAAGTTTTTCTGACAACGACCGCTGGCGGAATCATTCCGGTTACGATCATCGACGGCCGCCAAATTGCCGACGGCATGCCGGGGCCGAAAACCGTGCGCTTGCACGGCGAGTATTGGAAACGGCGCGCCGCCGGCTGGTACGCCGAACCGGTCGACTACCGGCAGAAGCCGTAGGTCACCGATTTTTCAATTCCCGTTCGGCCGGAATCAGCAACCGCCGCGACGGAGACCTTGCATCGGTTCTCGACAACCATGGAGGCCGCCGCGCTTCCGAAGGCATGGGCGCAGGATATTATGCGCAGGTCAGCTTTTCCAGCTTCTCTTGATGGGTTTTGCAGCCGATACAGAGCTCGGTAACCGGCCGCAGCTTCAACCGTTCGAGATCGATTTCTTCGCCGCAACCCTCGCAGATTCCGAAGCTCTCGTCGTCGATTTTTTTCAAGGCCTTTTTGATCTTCATGATCAGTTTGTTATCACGGTCCAGCATCCGAAGAGCCAAGTCCCGCTCAAATTGCTCGGAAGCACGGTCCAATGGATCCGCTGAGTGAACGGTCGAGTCTAAAAGGCCAGCCAGGGCGAGGTCGGATTTTCGGGTCAATTCTTCAAGCTGCCGCTTCAGCATTTTACGGAAAAATTCACGTTCCTTTTTCTTCATGACTGCACCTCCATCTCCCAGCGGTTTAACGTCGGCCGTCGAACGGATGCCGTCTCAGCGGACGGCCTCCCAGTTTTCGTCAAAGGTGTTGTCGTGCAGCGAGTAGGCGTAGCCGAGCATTTTGCCGATTCCGGGCTGGCGGCCTTCGCGAACGCGCCAGAAGCAGAGATAGATGGCGGGGATCGCGCGATATTCCCCGATCGGCGGGTCGTCGCTGGCATTGAGCCAGACCTCCCGCTTTTCGATGACGCGCCACGGAGTGCCGAATTTTCGGCTGCGCACCGTATCGCCGACCTTGGGCAAATGCTTTTCGCGGATGACGTCGCTATGGGTTTCGATCATGGCGGGCCTCCCTTATTTTGAGATGCTGTCCGCGTCAACGAGTTGCGATTCGCCTATCCCGCAGTCATTCGTGCGGTTTAATCTTTTTTCCAACAATTAAAGCTGGTTGTCTATAGAGAGGGGGCCTTATTTTCCTGGGGAGAATGCTGAGGTGCGTGACTTTTTCCCGCTCGAGCAAGCCGGAAGCAATGCGGTTAGAGCGAACCGTCCGGATTGTTGCCTCAGGGGGCGGGATCGATGATAGCGAAATCGGCGGACCCGCGGCGCCACGCGCTGCGCTTTCCGTTTTCGGCCGTGCGAAAAGGACGTTCGTCAGGATACGAAGATCCCTAACGTCCTGCCGTCCTTGAGGTTCA
>JALOPB010000132.1 GCA_025454115.1 Desulfobacterales bacterium
CCGTAAGGTTTTCCGGTCGCGGCGATGCAGTCGGCGATCATCTGCTTGGACTGGTCGGGGTAGTCCGGACGGGCTTCCTCGGCCTGCTTGCACGCCAGGCAGATGGGCTGGTGGTCCCATACCGAAAGGATCCGCTGATCCGTCCGGTCCAGGGGATGGTCGCACCGTACGCAGCGGCCGGCGCAGGACAGCTGTTTTTCCCAATGCGTTTTCATTCTGACCTCCCGCCTCAGTGATTCGGACATGGGTTGGTTATGGGGTGACGATTATCATGGTCTGCCGGTTTTGCAAGGGCCGGATTCCCGGTGGAGTTTGCAGAATTTCACTTTTAAAACCCCCATTCGGTTTACTTGTCGGAGTATTTAGGATTTGACTTGTGAGGGTAGGTTGGGTATGAATCAAGCTTGCGTGGCGCCCCGTCTAGTGTGATTTCTTTTCTTGCTGTACTCTTCTTTCAGCTGAGATTGCTGGCTCATGTGCCCCGCTCCATCCAAACGACTGGCGCCGATTCATCCACACCAGGAGGTCTGCATGGAAAAAAAATGGGTGTATCTCTTCGATGAACTGGATCAGGTCGATGCTTACGTGGGCGGCGCGTGGGACGCGGTGCGCGGGCTGCTCGGCGGGAAAGGCGCCAACCTGGCGGAGATGGTGCGCATCAAGGTGCCCGTGCCGCCGGGGTTCACCATTACCACCGAAGCCTGCAACGAATACCTGGCGCGCGGCGGCGCCTTCCCCGAAGACATGTGGGACCAGGCGATTTCAGCCCTCGAACGCGTGGAGACGCTGAGCGGCCGTCGTTTTGGAGATGCCCAGAATCCGCTGCTGGTCTCCTGCCGTTCGGGCGCCAAATTTTCCATGCCGGGCATGATGGACACCGTCCTCAACATCGGCCTGAACGACGAGACCTGCCAGGCCATGATCGCGTTGACCGGCAACCAGCGCTTCGTTCACGATTCCTACCGGCGGCTGATCCAGATGTTCGGCAGCGTGGTCATGGAGATACCGGACGAGGCCTTTGAAGACGTGCTGTCTCGGGCGCGGCGCAAGGCCGGCGTCAAGACCGATCCCGAGCTTTCGGCGGCCGACCTGCAGGAAGTGATCGCGGAGTTCAAGAAGATCTTCCGGCGCCTGTCCAACCGCGACTTTCCCGCCGAGCCTTATGAGCAGCTGCGCATGGCGACCGCGGCCGTCTTCGAAAGCTGGAACGGCAAGCGCGCCATCGACTACCGCAACGCCGCCGGCATTGCCCACGACCTGGGCACAGCGGTCAACATCGTGGCGATGGTATTCGGCAACATGGGAGAGAACAGCGCGACCGGTGTCGCCATGACCCGCAACGGCACGACCGGCGAGAAGGACATCGAGGGCGATTATTTGACCAACGCGCAGGGCGAGGACGTGGTCGCCGGCATCCGCATGACCAAAGAGATCAACCAGCTCATCAAGGAAATGCCCGAGGCCTACGCCGAGCTGCTCGGCATCGCCAAACGCCTGGAGCAGCACTATCGGGACATGCAGGATGTGGAGTTCACCATCGAGCGCGGCAAGCTGTGGATGCTGCAGACCCGCAGCGCCAAGCGCTCGGCCCAGGCCGCCGTGCGTGTGGCTGCGGACATGGCCGAGGAGACGCTCATCACCCGGGAGGAGGCCGTGTTGAGAGTTGCCCCGGAACAGGTGGACTTCTTCCTGCACCCCCAGTTCGACCATGTCACCAAGCAGGAAGCCAAGGCCGCCGGAGCCCTGCTGGCGACCGGCTTGAACGTGTCGCCGGGCGCGGCGGTGGGCATGGTGGCCTTCGACGCCGACCTGGCCGAGTCCTGGGGCAAGGGCGAGAAGAAGTCGGTCATCATGGTCCGGCCGGAGACCAAGCCCGACGACGTGCACGGCATGCTCGCGGCCCAGGGCATTCTGACCAGCCGAGGCGGCCGTACCAGCCACGCGGCCCTGGTGGCGCGCCAGTTCGGCAAACCGGCCGTGGTCGGGGTCTCGGCCCTGGAAATCGACCTGAACGACCGGCTGATGAAAGTGGGCGACAAGATCGTCAAGGAGGGCGACTGGATCTCCATCGACGGCACCTCCGGCGAGGTCTATCTCGGCAAGCTCAAGGCCATGGTGCCGGACATCAAGGACCCCTGGCTGATCAAGCTCCTGCGCTGGGCCGACGAGTTCCGGCGGTTGGGGGTGCGCGCCAACGCCGACTACCCGCGCGACGCCCAGCGCGCCCGGGAGTACGGCGCGGAGGGCATCGGGCTGTGCCGGACCGAGCACATGTTCTTCGAGCCCGAACGCCTGGAGCACTTCCAGAAAATGATCATGACCGACCTGCCGAGCGAACGGCGCGAGGCCCTCGAGGTCCTGCTGCCCTACCAGCGGGACGATTTCGCGGGGCTCTTCCGGATCATGAACGGGCTGCCGGTCATCATCCGGCTGATCGATCCGCCGCTGCATGAGTTTCTGCCGAACATCCACGAGCTCATGCACCAGCTGGCCGATCTGAAGATCCGGCTGCAGCACGCCCCCAACCTGGCCGAAGTGGACAACCTGCTCGAGGAGATCCGTCTCAAGGAGAACCTGCTCAAACGCGCCAAGACCCTGGATGAATCCAACCCCATGCTCGGTATGCGCGGGGTGCGGCTGGGCATCATGATCCCGGAGCTGACCCGCATGCAGGTTCGGGCCGTGTTCGAGGCCGCCTGCCTGGTGGCGAGCGAGGGGGTCGACGTGCATCCCGAGATCATGATTCCGCTCACCAGCCACGTGCACGAGCTCAAGCGCCAGCGCGAGGCGCTCGAAGCCGAAGCCCGGAAGGTGATGAACGAGCAGAAAATGACCGTGGAATACAAATTCGGCACCATGATCGAAATCCCGCGCGCGGCGCTCACCGCCGACAAGATCGCCGACTACTCGCAGTTTTTCTCCTTCGGCACGAACGACCTGACCCAGACCACCTTCGGCATTTCGCGTGACGATGCCGAGGCCAGCTTCCTGGTGCCGTATATCTCGGCCGGGATCCTGCCGGACAATCCGTTCGCGACGATCGACGCCGATGGGGTGGGGGAGCTGATGCGCATGGCCATGGAGCGGGCTCGGCGGGTCAAACCGAATCTGGTGTGCGGCATCTGCGGCGAGCACGGCGGGGACCCGGAATCGATCATCCTGTGCCACCGGCTTGGGTTGGACTATGTCTCCTGCTCCCCGTTCCGGGTGCCGATCGCGCGTCTGGCAGCCGCCCACGCCGCGCTCAGGGAGGCTGGAGTCAAGCCGGCGTGAGGAACTGCTCCTCCGGGGCTGTCCGGAACCATATGAAGCGGGCTTGCTGCCGTCCGCAGGTTCGTTGAACGGATGGTTGCGGCGCGCTGCGGCCGAAAACCCGCCCCGCCGACGAGTGATATCGCCGCAATCATAAATATCGTGTATTGCCTGAGCAACAAGCGCGAGATTCTAGGCAACTGGCCTTGTGCCGCGAGACAGTTATGGCTCAATTTAAGGCTGAAGCAGTTGTCCGTTCTCCAGCCTTTCAGCAACGGGCTTCAAGCGGCCTATCGATCGATGGCTACGGCAAACATCGTGAACCTGTCTCAGGTTGAATGCGTTTTCAAACGGGTCAGAAATGCCCGTGTATTTTTAACGATTTGGAATTAATTGATTTTTTAATATTTTAAGCGAACTTCTTTATCTGGCACGAGTTTTGATTTACCGTTCACCTCCTGTTCGGAAATCTGGTTTCTGTTTTTATCACCCAATAAACCCTTGAAGGAGAGACGACATGAGCAAGACCGAGAAGAATTTGAAAGACGCTTTCGCCGGAGAATCCCAGGCCAACCGCAAGTATCTCGCCTTTTCCCAGAAGGCCCAGTCCGAAGGCTATCCCCAGGTCGCCAAGCTGTTCCGTGCGGCGGCCGAAGCCGAGACCGTGCATGCCCACACCCATCTGCGCACCCTGAAGGGGGTCAAGAGCACTTTGGAGAATCTCAAGGAAGCGCTGGGCGGCGAGACCTACGAGTTTCAGTCCATGTACCCGCCCATGATCGAAGAGGCCAAGGCCGAGGGCAACGAGGCTGCCGTACGCACGTTCACCTATGCGAATGAAGTCGAAAAAATTCACGCCGCGCTCTACCAGAAGGCCATCGACGGCTTGGGCAAGCCCCAGGCGGACGTGGACTACTATGTCTGCTCGGTCTGCGGCTACACCTGCGAAATGGAAGCCCCGGAGGAGTGCCCGGTCTGTAAAGCCAAGAAAAAAGCGTTTAACAAAATCAGCTAAATCCTCCGCTGCCGGTGGAAAAGTTATAGGGGGGAGAAAGAATGGAATGTCCCCTGTGCGGATGCCAGGATTTTTTCGTCAAGAATCCGGACGATGAATTTGAAACCTATGAATTCAGTGTGGCGTCGGGCCATGTGCGGTTTAACTCGGAGACTGCAGCGGCTCCGACCCCTGAGGTTCAAGAATCAACCGAGACCTTCTGCAACAAGTGCTCCTGGCATGGAGCGTTTCAGCAGCTGAAAAAAAATTAACCATCTGACTTCGACACTTAACGAAAAACGCCGCCGTCATCACGGGCGGCGTTTTCGTTATGATCTTGGATGGAAACCTTGCCGGCGGCCACTGCTGCGCCGCAACGACGGGGGGGTGAACGTATCGCCGACATCGGCTCTTATACGGCGCCCTCATGTCCGGCGGGTGGCGTGCTTCAGTTCGGCCACCCGGGCGGCGAGGATCTCAGGCAAATCCGGCCGGGCGATGTTGGCCTCGATCAGGCGCTCGAAGGCGCTGCCGATGACGACGCCGTCGGCGATCCGGGCGACGGCGGCGACCTGCGCGGGGGACGAGATGCCGAACCCCACGCAGACCGGCAGACGTGTCGCCTTGCGAAGCTCGTGCAGCTGGCCGGCGATTTCCTCCGGCTGCAGCCCTTCGCTGCCGGTGACCCCTAGCTGCGAGACGTGATAGATGAAACCCGAGGCGGAGGCCGCGATGCGGCGCATGCGCTCCGGCGGGGTGGTGGGCGAGGTCAGCCGGATCAGGCACAGGTCGTTGTCCGGCCACAGGTCGGTCAGCTCGGCCGACTCCTCCGGCGGCAAGTCCACCACCAGCACGCCGTCCGCCCCTGCGCCGAGGGCATCGCGGTGAAAGGCTGCGGCGCCGTAGGCCAGAATGGGATTGTAGTAGCTGAACACGACCATCGGGATCGGGGTCTTGCGGCGTAAGGCCGCTACCATTTCGAGCACCTGGTTGAGGCCGATGCCGGCCGCCAGCGCCCGACCCGAAGAGCGCTGGATGACCGGGCCGTCCGCGGTCGGATCGGAAAACGGCACACCCAGCTCCAGCAGATCGAGCCCGGCCGCGCACATGGCCGCGATGATCCGCAGGGATTGTCCCAGGTCGGGGTCGCCGGCCGTGACAAATCCCACCAGGGCTTTTTCGTTTCGGCCGGCGAGGCGTTCGAACGTTGCATCGATCCGGTTCATGTCGGGCGTTCCTCCTTTTGAATCGGTGACAGGTCCTGCAGGCGCGGGACGGCGATTCCCAGGTCCTTGTCCCCGCGACCGGAAAGGTTCACCACCAGCAGGTCTTGCTGCGGGCGCGCCCGCGCGGCTTGCATGGCCCAGGCCAGGGCGTGCGAGCTTTCGAGCGCGGGGATGATGCCCTCCAGCCGGCAAAGGGTCCGGAAGGCGTGCAGGGCCTCGTCATCGGTCACGGCGACGTAGCGGGCGCGCCGCGTTGCTTTTAAAAAGGCATGTTCGGGGCCGACGCCGGGGTAGTCCAGGCCGGCGGAGATCGAATGCGCTTCACGGATCTGGCCGCCGCTATCCTGCAGGAGGTAGGATTTGGAGCCGTGCAGGACGCCGACGGTGCCGGCGCAAAGGGCGGCGGCATGCCGGCCGGTGGCGATGCCGTTTCCGGCGGCCTCCACGCCGATCAGCTCGACCTCGTCGGCGATGAAGGGATGGAACAGGCCCATGGCGTTGCTGCCGCCGCCGACGCAGGCGACGAGGGCATCCGGCAGCCGTCCGGCGATTGCCAGTACCTGACGTCGGGTTTCGATGCCGATGATTTGCTGGAAGTCCCGGACCATCATGGGGTACGGATGCGGGCCGGCCACCGAACCGATGACGTAGAAGGTGTCGGTCACGGCCTGCACCCAGTAGCGCATGGCTTCGTTCATG
This sequence comes from Desulfobacterales bacterium, assembly GCA_025454115.1. Taxonomy (GTDB): domain Bacteria; phylum Desulfobacterota; class Desulfobacteria; order Desulfobacterales; family SpSt-501; genus SpSt-501. Next base: position 6,172 of record JALOPB010000132.1, read on the forward strand.
GCGTCCTTGAGCGTGGCGGTGCCGGAAGCGACCGGCACGACGTCGGCCCCCAGCAGCTGCATGCGCTGGACGTTGGGTGCCTGACGGCGGATGTCCTCCGCGCCCATGAAAATCCGGCACTGCATGCCGAAGAGGGCGGCGGCGGCGGCCGTGGCGACTCCGTGCTGGCCCGCTCCGGTCTCGGCGATGAGCTTGCGTTTGCCCATCCAGCGGGCGAGCAGGGCCTGGCCGACGGTGTTGTTGATTTTGTGCGCGCCGGTGTGGGCCAGATCCTCGCGCTTGAGGTAGATCGCCGCGCCGCCGAGATGCCGGGTCAGGCGTTCGGCCGGAAAGAGCGGCGTCGGCCGGCCGGCGAAGTCCCGCAGCAGGCGGGAGAGCTCCTGCTGGAACTGCGGATCCGGTGCGATGCGATGGTAGGCCTCCTCCAGTTCCAGGATGGCCGGCATGAGGGTTTCGGCTACGAAACGGCCGCCGTAGGGACCGAAATGGCCGCTCGCGTCGGGCAAGCGGTCGTCCGGATCAGGCGCTGCGTGGGATGCGTTCATGCAAAAATCGTCCTCCTTGCCTGGGCCGCGGAAACGGCCGCGATCAATTGTTCGACCTTGCGCAGGTCCTTGCGTCCGGGGCCGGTCTCCACGCCCGAGCTGACGTCGATGGCGTCCGGAGATGCCGCGCGGACAGCCTGCGCGGCATTTTCAGGGGTGAGGCCCCCGGCCAGAATCAAAGGATGGCGTTCGCCGATGGGAGCGGCTTCACCCCAGTTCCAGGTTCGGGCATTGCCGCCGGGCAATGGCCCTTTACCGCATTCGACCAGGAACGCGGAAGCCGGAAACCGCGGCGCTTCCGCAATGCCGGGCTCTCGGCTGAAAAAGAGCGCCTTGATGACGAAAATCCGTTCGCGGTTCAGTTGAGCTATGAAGTCGGGCGTCTCGTTGCCGTGGAGCTGGACGGCCGCAAAGCCGGTGCGGTCGACGATGCGCATGACGTTTTTGAAGGACTCGTCCACGAAGACCCCCACGCAGGCGATCTCCGGCGGCAGCACGCGGCGGATTTCCGCAGCGATGGCCGTATTGACGTTCCGCGGGCTGCCGGAATAAAACACGCAGCCGATGGCCCGCGCGCCCGCCCGGGCGCAGGCGACCGCCTCTTCGACGCGGGTCAGCCCGCAGATTTTGACCTGGACCGGGTTGCTTTTTGCCAGAGATGCGCCAGCGCCCGGCTGCTTAGCCTTCTGCATCTTCGTTATCTCCTCTGAGCATTTTCAGAAAACCGGCCGGGTTTTCCGAACGGACCAGGCTTTCGCCGATCAGGAAATTGAACACCCCCCGCTGCCGGTACTGCCGGATATCGTCGCGGGTCTTGATCCCGCTAGCCGCCACGACGGTCTGGTCCGGCCGCAGCTGCGGCAGCAGGCGCAGGGTGTGGTCGAGGTCGGTTTCGAAGGAGGCCAGGTTGCGGTTGTTGATGCCGATCAGGCGCGCGCCGGCGCGGTCGGCCGACTCCAGGTCCTCCGCGGAATAGACTTCGACCAGGGCCGCAAGGCCGAGGTCGGCGGTCAGGCCGATCAGGTCGGTCAGCGCGGCCACCGGCAGAATCCGCACGATCAGGAGCAGCGCGTCGGCTCCCATGGCGGCGGACTCGTAGACCTGGTAGTCGCAGACGATGAAATCCTTGCGCAGGGCCGGCAGCGGTGCGGCGGCGCGGGCGGCCACGAGGTCCGCGGGCGAACCCATAAAAAAAAAAATTCTTTTCAGTCAGCACCGAGAGGGCCGCCGCGCCGCCGGTGGCATACGCCGCCGCCAGTCCGGCCGGATCGAGATCCGCCCGGATCACTCCCCTGGAGGGGGAAGCGCGCTTGACTTCGGCGATGACATTGACGCCCGATGAGCCTGGCGTCCGGAGCGTGTCGCCGAACGGCCGGACGTCCCGTCGCGCCTCGGCCGCTGCGCGCAGGCGTTCCAGCGGAACTTCCTTGCGGGCGGCCGCAACCTCCGCGCGCTTGGCGGCCACGATTCTGTCGAGAATGTCGTTAGGCATGATGCAACCTGAACCCTTCTTCTCTACCCGTTTTGTTTCATGAAGCTGACCAGCCGCTCCAGTTTGGCGCGCGCCGCGCCGGAGTCGATCGCCTCGGCCGCCAGGCGCAGACCGTCCGCGAAGGTGTCGGCCCGGCCGGCCGCCATGAGCGCCGCCGCGGCGTTGAGCAGTACGACCTCGCGCGCGCCGCCCGGCTCGCCCGCTAAAATGCGCCGGGTGAGTTCGGCGTTGAACGGGGGGTCCCCGCCGGCGACCTCGGCCGGAGCCGCGCGCCGCCCCAGGAAACGCTCCGGCGCGATGTCGTAGGTGCGGATGATGCCGTCCCTCAGCTCGGTCACGCGGGTCGGCGCGCACGCCGAGATTTCATCCAGGCCGTCGTGGCCGTACACGACCAGGGCGCGGCGCGAGCCGAGCAGCCGCAGGGTTTCGGCGAACATCTCGGTCAGCTGCGGGGCGTAGACGCCTAACAGCTGGCAGTCGGCGCCGGCCGGATTGGTGAGGGGGCCGAGCATGTTGAAGATGCTGCGGATCCCCAGCTCTTTGCGCGCCGCGGCCGCATGCCGCATCGCGCCGTGATAGAGCGGCGCAAACAGGAAGCCGATGCCGATCTCCGCCACCGCTTCCTCCACCCGGTCGGGCGGGGTGTTGAGGTTGATCCCCAGGGCTTCGATCAGATCGGCGCTGCCGCAGCGGCTGGAAACGGAGCGGTTGCCGTGCTTGGCCACGGTCACGCCGCAGCCGGCGACCACGAAGGCCGTGGTGGTCGAGATGTTGAAGGTGCCGGTGCCGTCCCCGCCCGTGCCGCAGGTGTCCACCACCGCCGGTGCCGCTGCCTGGATGCGTCCGGCCCGGCGGCGCATGGCGCGGGCGGCCCCGGCCAGTTCCTCGAAGGTCTCGCCCTTGGTGGCGAGCGCGGCCAGGAAGGCCGTGATCAGGGCGTCCGAGAGCGCGCCCGAGAAGATCTCGCCGATCATCGCGGTCATCTGGTCGGCGCTCAGGTCCTCGCGCCGGATGATCTTGCGAAGGTTGTCGCGAAACATGGAGTCCTCCTAAACGTAAATACTCTGATGGGTCATCTTGAGAAAATTCCGCAGCAGCCGTTTGCCCACGGTCGTCATGATGGATTCGGGATGAAACTGCACCCCCTCCGTGGGATGGCTGCGGTGGCGCAGGCCCATGACCTCGCCGTCCTCGGCTTCGGCGGTCACCTCCAGGCAACCGGGCAGCGACTCGCGCGCGACGGCCAGCGAGTGGTAGCGCATGGCCTCGAACGGGCTCTGGACGCCCTGGAACAGTTCGCGGCCGTCGGAGGTGACCGCGGAGGTCTTGCCGTGCATCAGCCGCCGGGCCGCCCGCACCTCGCCGCCGAAGGCCAGCGCGATGGCCTGATGCCCCAGGCAGACGCCCAGGATCGGGATCCGGCCCGAAAAGCGCCTAATGGCCGCGACGGTGATGCCGGCGTCCTCGGGCCGCCCCGGGCCCGGGGAGATGACCAGCCCTCAGGCTGTTGTTGCGGGCGACCCGCACCTCCGCGCCCATCTGCATCAGGTACTGGTAGAGGTTGTAAGTAAAGGAATCGAAGTTGTCGATCATGACCAGCATAATGCCTCCTTGGTTTGGCTGGAGTTTGGTTGACTTGGGCAGCTTGAGATTCGGAACAAGCTAAAGTCGAAATCCGAAATCCGAAGCACGAAACTCGAAACAAATTCAAATGTTCGAAAGGACAATGACCCAAACAGGTTGGACGCGACGTGTGGTGGTTTCTTTTCGTTTTGATCATTCGGGTTTGTTTCGGATTTCGGGTTTCGTGCTTCGAATTTTTCATTCCTGTGCCCCCCCTTTTAAAAATTGGCCTTCTTGCGCAGCCATCAGAACACTCCCTGTGCCGTGAGTTCCAGCGCCTTCTGAAACGCCATGGCCTTGTTGACGGTCTCCACGCGCTCGCGTTCGGGGTCGGAATCGGCCACGATGCCGGCGCCGGCCTGCACCGTGAGCCGGCCGTCCATGATGCAGGCCGTGCGGATGGTGATGGCCATGTCCATGTTGCCGCTGAAGGAGAGATAGCCGGCCGCGCCGCCGTAGGGGCCGCGGGGCTCGTCCTCCTGCGCGGCGATGATCTCCATGGCCCGCACCTTGGGCGCCCCCGACAGCGTGCCGGCCGGGAAGGCGGCGGCGAGCAGGTCCCAGGCGTCCAGGCCCGAGCGCAGGTCGCAGCGGATGTTGGACACCAGGTGCATGACGTGCGAGTAGCGCTCGACCACCATCAGGTCGGTCACCTGCACGGAGCCGATCTCGGCCACCCGTCCGAGGTCGTTGCGGCCC